>DATBNA010000002.1:0-2817 GCA_036554545.1 Hyphomonadaceae bacterium | reverse complement strand
GTGAAGCGCCTGGGGGTCGAGGCGCACATCAAGGTTTGCACGCCATTCCAGGCGGAAATCCACGCTCGCCTGCCGGAAAAGCAGAAACCCGATACATCCAAACTCATCATGAGCCCCATGCCGGGCCTTGTAGTGTCGGTGGCCGTGGCGGTGGGGCAGGAAGTGAAATCCGGCGAAGCCGTGTGCGTTGTCGAAGCCATGAAGATGCAAAACATCATTCGCGCGGAAGCAGACGGGGTCGTGAAGACCGTCAGCGCTTCCCCCGGCGCCTCTGTCGCCGCGGATGAGGTTCTCGTAGAGTTCGCGTGAGCCGGGCGATCCGCCCCTTCGAGCCGCGCGATTTCGATCGCGTGCACCAGGTTTGCGTGGCCGCCTTCACGTCCGTGCATGAAGGTTTCGAACAAGCGCTCGGGCGCGAGATATTTGCACGCGAGTATCCGGGCTGGCAGGCCCGCTACGCCGACGACATTCGCGCGCTGATCGCTGATCCCAACGTCCAGCTCCATGTCGTGGAGGATGCAGGCGTCATCGTCGGCTTCGTGACCACGCGCATCGATCCAGCGCGCAAGGTCGGCGAACTCGGTCTCAACGGCATCGATCCCGCACACCAGGGCAAGGGGATCGGCAAAGAGATGTACGCCTTCGCGCTGCGTAACCTGAAGGAGCGCGGAGCGGACTATGCCTATGTCGGCACAGGCGCTGACGCTGCCCATGCCCCTGCACGCGCCGCCTATCAGGCAGTCGGCTTCGACCGTTCCATCCCGGTAGTCTACTATTATCGCAAGCTCTGAAATCCTGATGGCCGCGGCGGCACGTGTTCAAATGCGCCGGAGCCCGCTGGAATCGTTTCCTTGAATCTGCTTGGTCGGCTCGGTGGAGGGTCTGACCATGCGTATTTCGACAACGGCCGCGCTGTTCCTGCTTGCTTCCTGCGCCACACCCGCGCAGGCGCCACCGGAAACCGCGGTAACAGCCATGCCGCCGACGCCCGGCGGGCCGGCGATGACCGAGATATTTGACGGCAAGGCCCTACGCGTGATCCTGTGCGGCACCTCGTCGCCGCTGCCGGACCCCAATCGTGCCAAGGCTTGTACTGTCGTCGTTGCAGGTGACAAAGCCTATGTCATCGACACCGGCCCCGAGTCCTGGGAGCAAATCGCGCGTATGCAGTTCCCCGGCGCCCGCATCGCCGGAATCTTCATTACGCACTTTCATTCGGACCACATCGGCGATCTCGGCGAGTTCCGCATGCAGACCATGGTTGCCGGGCGCGATCACAGGCTGGCGGTCTACGGTCCGCGTGGCGTCAACAATATCGTCATGGGCTTCAACCTCGCCTACGAGGAAGACGCGCGTCTGCGGCTCGCTCATCATGGCCCAGCCGTCATCAATCTCGCAGCCTCGCCGTTGGAAGCGCGCGAGTTCGGCAAGTCCTTTCTCGGCAATCTCGACGCCGAACAGGTGATCCTCACCGATGGCGATCTGAAGGTGACCGCCTTCGAGGTCGACCATGATCCCATCCGGCCGGCCGTTGGATACCGCTTCGACTGGAAGGGCAGGTCAGTCGTCATTTCGGGCGACACCGCGCTGTCAGCCAATCTCACCGAGAACGCCAAAGACGCCGACGTGCTGGTGTCGGAGTCGCTTGCGCCCAACATGGTCGCGATCGCGCAGCAGGCGGCCACGAGTCAGAACAATCCGCGCATCGCGAAGGTGATGGGAGATATTCCAGACTATCACGCAACGCCCGTTGAGGCCGCGAGGATGGCCAACGACGCGGGAGTGAAGTTGCTGGTTTACAGCCATCACATTCCTTCGGCGCAGGTCGGCTCGCCGATGTTCTTTGCGGGCGTTGCCGACGTGCGTGCGACAGACAAATGGGTCGCGGGCTGGGATGGTTTCCGGGTCGATCTGCCAGCAGGCTCGACCGAGATCGTGCAGGGCAGCCTGCTGCCCAGGCCCTAGACCGGCGGCGCCGACCATACGACGGCGCCGAAATTCTTCTCGAAGGCGCGCTTCAACGCCACATCTACCTCGTGCATCGGGATGATCTGGCCGAGATCGAACAGACTGGTCACCCCAAGCCCTGGATCGCTGACGCCACAAGGCGTGATGCCGCCGAAATGCGAAAGGTCCGGCTCAACGTTCAGGCTGATGCCGTGATAGCTGACCCAGCGTCTCAACCGCACGCCGATGGCAGCGATCTTGTCCTCGCGGAGCGAACCTCCGGGCCGCGTGCGATCCACCCACACGCCGACGCGGCCCTTGCGCCGTTCGCCCTCAACATTGAACTCCGCCAGTGTGTCGATGATCCATTGCTCCAGCGAGCAGACGAACTGCTTCACGTCCCGGCCGCGCCTGGTCAGGTCGAGCATCACGTAGGCGACGCGTTGTCCGGGGCCATGGTAGGTGAACTGGCCGCCCCGCTGGGTGTCGAACACCGGAAAGCGGGCCGGATCGAGCAGGTCGTCTTCTCTTGCGCTGGCCCCGCGCGTGTAGAGGGGAGGGTGTTCAAGGAGCCACACCAGCTCGCCGGCCCGGCCTTCGGCAATGGCCGCGGCGCGTGATTCCATGGCGGCAACGGCCTCAGGATAGCCCGTCAAACCTTCGGAAATGGCCCAGCCGACGCTCAATTAACCCTCAGGAAACGCAATCGGCGGACTCTCCCGCCGGACCCTGTCTATATCGGAGTTGCGTGGTGCACGCTCAACTGGGCGCCGTCGAGGTCGAGATCACGGTCCTTCTGGGCCGCTCCCTGATGCCCATGCAGCAGCTCCTGCGCATGGGTCGCGGCGCCGTGATCCAGCTCGATACCCA
>DATBNA010000586.1:0-5108 GCA_036554545.1 Hyphomonadaceae bacterium | reverse complement strand
TTCAACCCGAAATACAACCCCTGGGACCAGCGTATGTGCCTGATCCCCGACAGCGACCTGTTTAACGAGATCAAGGCCGGGCGCGCTTCCGTCGTCACCGACACGATCGAGCGGTTCGCCGAAGGCGGCATCCGGCTGTCGTCGGGCAAGGAGCTGCCGGCCGACATCATCGTGACGGCGACAGGCCTGGATCTCGTGTTTCTTGGCGGAACAAAGGTCAGCATTGACGGCGCGCCGGTCGATATGTCGAAGCGGCTGACCTACAAGGGCATGATGTACGAAGGCGTGCCGAACCTCGTTTCCATCTTCGGCTACACCAATGCTTCGTGGACACTGAAGTGCGATCTCACCTGCGAGTTCACCTGCAGGATCATCGCACGCATGGACCAGACCGGCGCGAAGGCGGTGACGCCCAAGGCCTCGTCCGGCGACATCGCACAGACGCCGTGGCTCGATTTCTCGTCGGGCTATGTGCAGCGGACGATCGACCGGTTCCCCAAGCAGGGAGAACGGAAGCCCTGGCGACTGAACCAGAACTACACGGCAGACGTGTTGATGCTTCGCTACGGCACGCTTGATGATCCGGAGCTTGTGTTCAGCTAGGCGTCACTCCGCAGCGACAGGAATCCAGACCTCGCAGCCGCCCATGCCCGTGCGCGGATCGAACTCTGATCCGTAACGCTCGATCATCTGCATCGCTCCTGTTGCAGGGCTACGACCTGACTGCGCCAGCCACTCGCCGGCGGCCGCGCACGTGGAACCCACCGTCGAAACATGCTCGCGATGCAGATAGACAGCCCACTCGCGTCCCTCGACCCTGATGCCGCTCAGCCCTTCGGGCAGATCATCGAGACTTCTCACCTGCACAGCCGGCGCATAGTCGAAGCCACAGTCATCGGCAGCGTCAGCCGGGCCGAGGCACAGGCCGTAAGCCGCGCCGGGAACCACGGTCGGAATGCGCTCCTGGTATGCGCCGAAGGCGTGCCAGAGCATCGGGATCCCGCCGCGATCCTCATAGCGAAAATACTTTCGCAGGCCCGCGAACAGCATCGGGCCGCTCTTCACGAAGCGATCCGGCGCGCGCATTGAAGTTGCCTGGTCCGGCATGCGAATGGCCTCCACGATTGCAAGATTGGCGAGCGAACGCCTCGTGCGGGCCTCCTCGGGCGTCAGCCCGAACTGGTCGCGGAAGGCGCGGGTGAATGCCTCGTGCGATCCATAACCGGCATCCAGCGCGACCGAGAGTATGTCGGGTGCGCCGTCCGCAAGCCGCCGCGCCGCCTCGGTGAGCCGTCGGCCGCGCGCATAGGCGACAACCGGCTGGCCGACCACGGCGGCAAAGGTGCGAGCAAGATGGAAGCGCGACATACCGGAGGCACGGGCCACGTCATCGAGCGACACGGGATCGCCGACATTAGCCTCGATAAACCACAGCGCCTTGCCGACCGCCTGCATGTCGCACCTTTCCGAAGCGATGATGCAAGTATGACCCAAGGCGGCAAGGCCCGCTTGATCGCGCTTGCTAACCGGCCGCCTTTCGTCTTGCCCGACTGACAGCGGCGTCGAGCGCAGAGAGGAAGGCCGAGCGGTCCTTCTGCGAGAACGGCTTGGGTCCGGAGGTAATTTCGCCGAAGGAGCGCAGGTGCTCCATCAGGCCGCGCGTCGCCAGCGCGTTGCCGATCATGTCGGTGGTGAAGACCTTGGCCGTGGGCGAGATCGCCTCGGCGCCCTTCTCGAGCGCTCGCGCCGCAAGTGGAATGTCGTTGGTGACGACGACATCGCCCTTGCCTGCCCGCTCGGCGATCCAGTCGTCGGCGGCATCTGCCCCGGCTTCGACAAGGACGAAACGGATGCGCGGCTCAGCCGGCGTGCGAATGAAGGAATTGGCGACGACGTGCACATCCCAGCCGATGCGGCGGGCGACCTTGTAGACCTCTTCCTTCACGGGACAGGCGTCGGCGTCGACATAGATGGCGGGCATGCAGGTAATCGGGCTCCGGAGCGTGTGTCCAGTTGGGGGCTTCGTTGAGGAATTCCGTCAGTCCGCAGCGCGCTGCTCACGCTCCCGGTGCAGGCGGCGCGCATTCTGCTCGACCTTGCGCAGGATGGCTTTCAATTCCATGTCCGTCAGATGTTCGATGCCAATGTATTCATTGTCGGCGTCGACCATTGCGCGGATCAGCTCGTCGAGTTTGGCGTGCAGAGCGCCATTGTCCCGGTTCTGCGTGTTCTGGATCAGGAACACCATCAGGAAGGTGATGATGGTCGTCGAGGTGTTGATCGCCAGCTGCCATGTATCGGAGAAGCCGAACAGCGGACCGGAAAGCGCCCAGCCGGCGACAAAAAACGCGCATATGATGAATGCGTATGGGCTGCCTGCCCACTCTGAAACCTTGTTTGCAAACCGCGTGAACGCTTTTCTCATCGCCTGCTCCAGGTTGCTTGTGCGCACAACGCCAAGCTGATTGGAGAGTTCACACAGTCCGGGCGGAGAAAAAAGTCCGCCGTCAGCCGCCGCTGAGCGGGGGAAGCAGAGCGATCTCATCCGAGGGCGAAATGCGTGCGGAAGCTTCGTCCGCCACCATCGTCTGGTTCACGGCGATGCGGACGGACTTCGAGCGCAGCATGTTGGCGAGGTCCGGATTGGCCTCCGCAAGGCTGTCGCGAAGGGCGGCAGCGGTGGCGACACCTGCTGGAAGCGGGATGGAGGCAGCGCCGAAGGCGTCCTTCAGCTTGCCGAAGAGAAGAACGGTACCAGACATTAGCCGCCCGTGTGGGACATGGTGCGCGGACTGGCAGGCGTCGCAAGGCGTGCAGCGTCGAAATCGTGGCCTTTGGGCTTGCGCTCGATCGCCCCGAGGATGGACTGGCGCAGAAGCGCGCCGGTTGGATCGGTGCGCAGGGCCTCGCGAAGGTCAGCGCCGTCCTCGCGGCCAAGGCAGGTGTAGAGGCGGCCGGTGCAGGTGATGCGCACGCGGTTGCAGCTTTCGCAGAAATTGTGGGTCAGCGGCGTGATGAAGCCGAGCTTCCCGCCGGTCTCCTCGACACGGACATAGCGGGCCGGGCCGCCGGTGCGATGATCGATGTCGACCATGGTGAACTGCTTCGCGAGGTCCGCGCGCACCTTGGTGAGCGGCAGATAGTCCTCGACGCGATCGGTTTCAGCCTCGCCCATCGGCATGGTCTCGATCAGCGTGATGTCGGCGCCGCGGCCATGCGCGAAGCGGATGAGATCGGGAATTTCCTGCTCGTTGATACTGGCCAGCGCGACCGTATTGATCTTGACGTGGATGCCGGCGGCCTGTGCGGCGTCGATGCCTTTCAGGACATCGTCCAGCATGTCGCGCCGCGAGATCTTCTCGAACAGGTCGCGCTTCAGCGTATCGAGCGAGACGTTGATGCGGCGAACACCGATGGCGGAGAGTTCGCCGGCGTATTTGGACAAGAGCGTGCCATTCGTGGTGAGCGTGAGTTCGCGCAGCCCGTTGCCGAGATGGCGCGAGAAGCGGGCCATCAGCTCCATGACGTCCTTGCGGACCAGCGGCTCGCCGCCGGTGATGCGCAGCTTGTCGACGCCGAAGGAGGCGAAGGCGGTTACCAGCTCGTCCAGCTCTTCAAACGACAGCACGTCCTTGCGCGGCAGGAAGGTCATCCGTTCGGGCATGCAGTAGGTGCAGCGCAGGTCGCAGCGGTCGGTGATCGACAGGCGCAGATAGGTGACGCGGCGCTGGAAGGAATCGACCAGCGCGCCCTGCCCGGCCGCCAGGGCCGAGGGAGAAGCGTCCGTTGCTGTGGGACGCCCCGCGGGTCGCGCATTGATCAGTGTGTAGGCCATTGTTTCAAGATTACAGCGTTATAGTTGGCCAAGTCGAGCGCTCGAAACCGACCGTTTTTCAGCAGGGACAATCACGATCAGCTCAGCTCTCCATCAGCCGGGGCATCAGTTCGACCATGTTGCAGGGCATATGGCGGCTATCGAGCTGCCAGCGGATGAGCTGGTCCCAGCCGTCTTTGACGGCGCCGTTGGAGCCCGGCAGGCAGAAGATGAAGGTGCCGTTGGCGACGCCGGCGCAGGCGCGGGACTGGAGCGTCGAGGTGCCGACGGATTTGAAGCTGACCATGTGCCAGACGATGTTGAAGCCTTCGATCTCCTTGTCGAAGAGCGGGCGGACGGCTTCGGGCGTCACGTCGCGGCCGGTGAGGCCGGTGCCGCCGGTGGTGACGACGGCGTCGACCTTCGGGTCGGCGATCCACTTGCGCATCACGGCGCGGATGGCGTTGACCTCGTCGGGCACGATGGCCTTGTCGGCGAGCTCGTGGCCGGACTCCTTCACCCGGTCGGCGAGGATGTGGCCCGAGGTGTCGGTCTCGTCGGTGCGGGTGTCCGAGATGGTCATCACGCAGATGCGGAGGGCGTGGAAGGGCGCATCGTCGACCATCCTGCTTCCGCCCGAGGTGGGCAGCGGGGGGTATTTGGGACCGGGCATCAGGGCGCTCCGCGTTTCTGGCCGTCTGGCGTGAAGAGGGTGGACTCGAACTCGGCAAGAAGGCCTGCCGCCACGGTCCTGTCGCCGTTCCTGTACTCGCCCAGCGACCGGTCGAGCAAGGCGTGAAGTCTTGCGCGATGATCCGCCGCTTCTGGCGGCGGATAGGCAATCTCGACGCCCTGGTGAAGCTGCCGGAAGGCCGTGTCGAGGTTCATCTGCTGCTCGGGCAACAAGTAGTCTTCGACCGGGAAGGCGGACGGCGCGTATTCCATCACGTAGGCGATGTGGTCCCAGAGGTCGTTGAGGGTTTCCATCACGAACATGATGGCGCCATCACGGCTTGTCCCACCGCGCACGGGCGTCGCGGTCGTCCCCCCGCGGTTCGATCCATTCAGCGCCCTCCGGGCGCACCTCCTTCTTCCAGAACGGGGCTTCGGTCTTGAGACGGTCCATCAGGTAGTCGACGGCCTGAAGGGCCTCGCGGCGGTGTTTCGAGATGGCGGCGACGAGCACGATGGCCTCGCCCGGGAGCATGCGGCCGTGGCGGTGGATGACGAGTGTGTCGATGACGTCGAAGCGCGCGCGGGCGTCGGCGTCGATGGCGGCGATCTGCTTTTCGGT
>DATBNA010000473.1:0-13000 GCA_036554545.1 Hyphomonadaceae bacterium | reverse complement strand
GCTGCGCGCTGCCTATGAGCGCGGCGTGACGCGCCGGGCCTACCTGAAAGGCGTCGGGGCCCAGATCGGCTGCGCCCCGCCGGCCGCCCCGGAACCCGGCGCCGGCCTCGCCAAGCCGGGACCGCCGATCGAGTACCGCAGCAACGTTCAGCCGGACGACTGATCCGCCGGCGCATCGGTGTCTTCAACCTGCCAGCGCCCGTGCATCTCCTGCCGCCACGACTCGAAGCGACCGTCGGCGATGGCCTTGCGCATCGTCGCCATGAACGACTGGAAGAATGCAATGTTGTGCCATGAGAGCAGCATCGGTCCCAGGTATTCGCCTGCCTTGAACAGGTGATGCAGGTAGGCCTTCGAATAGTCGCGGCTGGCCGCGCAGCCTGAAGATGCATCGAGCGGCGTTTCGTCCTCAGCGAAGCGGGCGTTCTTGAGATTGACCGGCCCGTCCCAGGTCCACGCCTGGCCATGACGGCCCGAGCGTGTCGGCAGCACGCAATCGAACATGTCGATGCCCCGGGCGACGGCTTCCAGAATGTCGATCGGCTTGCCGACGCCCATCAGGTAGCGTGGACGCTCCTTCGGCAGCAATGGCGCCGTAAGGCTGATCGTGTCGCACATCGCCTGATGCCCCTCGCCGACCGCGAGGCCGCCGATGGCGTAGCCATCGAAGCCAGTCTCGACGACGCGCTGGGCGCTTTCCGTGCGCAGGTCTGCGTAGGTCGACCCCTGCACGATGCCGAACAGCGCCTGCCGGTCGCGCGCTCCGAACGCCTTCCTTGACCTCTCGCCCCACCGCGCGGACAGGCGCATGGCGCTGGCGGCAGGCGCATGCTCGCAGGGATTGCCGACACATTCGTCAAGCTGCATCGAAATATCGGCGCCCAGAAGATCGGCCTGGATCTCGATGGACCGCTCAGGCGTGAGAAACTGTTTCGCGCCGTCGATGTGCGACCGGAATTCGACGCCCTGCTCGCTTATCTTGCGCAGATCCGACAGCGAGAAGACCTGGTATCCGCCGCTGTCGGTCAGGATTGGATACGGCCAGCCCATGAAGCGATGCAAACCGCCGAGCCGGTGCACGCGCTCCGCCGTCGGCCGCAGCATCAAGTGATAGGTGTTGCCGAGGATGATGTCCGTCCCCGCACCGCGCACCTGGTCCAGATAGAGCGCCTTTACAGTCCCGGCCGTGCCGACCGGCATGAATGCGGGCGTCGCAATATCGCCGCGCGGCGTCGAGAGCCGGCCCGTGCGGGCGCCTCCGTCGACAGCCTGGATATGGAAAGGGAACTCAGCCATGAGGCAACAACAGGCAGGCGTCGCCATAGGAGAAGAAGCGATACCGCTCTCTCACCGCGTGCGCATAGGCGCGCTTCATGACATTGAGACCCATCATGGCGCTCACCAGCATGAACAGCGTCGATTTGGGAAGATGGAAATTCGTCATCAAACCGTCCGCCACCCGGAACTTGTAGCCCGGGGTGATGAAAATCGCGGTGTCGCCGCTGAAGGCTTTCAGTTCGCCGGACGCCGCGGCCGATTCCAGCGTCCGCAGGGCAGTCGTACCGACCGGGATACAGCGCCCACCCTCCCGTCGCGCCGCGGCAATGGCTGAGGCCGCCGACGCCGACAGTTCGGCATGCTCGGCATGCATGCGGTGATCCTCTACGCGATCCGACTTCACCGGCAGGAAGGTCCCGGCGTTCACATGCAGCGTCACCGTCGCCCGCCGAACGCCCGCGCCGGCCAGCCTTTCCAGCAAGGCTGGAGTAAAATGCAGTCCCGCCGTCGGCGCCGCGACCGACCCGGTCTCGCGGGCAAACATGGTCTGGTAATCCGAAGCGTCGGCCGTGTCGGGCGCGCGCCGGGAAGCGATATACGGCGGCAGCGGCATTTCTCCCGCGGCTTCGACAGCCGCATCCAGCGCTGCGCCTCCGCGATCGAAGGCGAGCCGGACCTCGGCTTCGGATTTCGCGGCGACCTTGGCGGTCAGGTCTTCGCCGAACCGGATCGAATCGCCTTCCCTGAGGCGCTTGCCTGGCCGCGCGAAGGCCGACCATTCCGACGGCGACAGGCGTGAATTGAGGTTGACCTCGATCTCGACGTCAGGGCCTTCCGAGCGGGATGCACGGCGCCCGATGAGAGCCGCCCGGAGCACGCGCGTGTCGTTGGCCACCAGGATGTCTCCGGCGCGCAGCAGATCCGGCAGTTCGGCGACACCCCTGTCCTCCAGCCGGCCCTCCGGCCCGCGCACCACCAGCAGCCGCGCCGAATCCCGCGGACGCGCGGGCCGCAGGGCGATCAACTCCTCCGGCAGGTCGAAATCGAAGTCCGAGACGTTCATGACGCGCGCGATAGCCGGTTACAGCTTTAGGCGCCAGTCCGCCCTTGCCTCGCCTGGATTTGGGATAGGCTGGAATTGGGAGGACGACCCATGAAAAGCCATGTCCTGATTGCCGCTCTGGCGCTTTGCGCCTGCACGCCCGGCGCCGAGACTGCATCCACGCCTGCTGAGCCTGCCGCTCCTCCTGCTACGCCCGCCCAGCCCGCCGATCTCAAGGCGCTGGAGATCGCGCATGATTGGGCGAATGAGGCAGGCGAAAAGCTCAATGCGGATTTTGGCGACGGCGCCGCCGCCATCCTCGGCAAGCTCAGCCGCGAAGATGCGATGAAGGCCATCAGCGAGGCAGGATACGAATGCATCTACGGCGAAGCGCACCAGGACTATCCGGATCCGATGGCCGTGTGCTCCAGGAGCTTTGCGACACGCGCCTGCCAGATGGACTGGGAAATCTCCTCGACCGCCGACAAGGGCATGGTCGACGAGGTGATGGCCAGCTTCAAGCGCGACTGCGTCGGCACGGACAAGGACTGGCCGGACGCGGTAGAATCGCCGATCGACAACCAGCTAGCCCCGGCCCGGCCCGGGCAGTAGCCCTAGGAGCCCGCGCCCGAGCGCACCGACATCGAATAGGGAATGTAGATCTCGAGATCGAGCGGGCCGACCGGTCGCGTCAGCGTGCGCGCTTCCATACCGGAAAGGTTGACCGAAACGGGCGTCGCCGAGCCGCCGAAGGACGACTGCATCATCCGCACATCCTCGGCGATGGCCTTCACCAGCGTATCGCGGTGCTTCTTGGGCTCCGAGATTCCGAGGAACTGGTTGTCGCCAATGACGGCCTCAACGCGTCCGGTAAGGGGCGTATCCTTCACGAACCTCTCCGCCCGCGCCCGAATGGCGTCGAACGTCTCGTTCGGCCGCACCATGACCTTGAGGACGATGCTGATCGCCGAGCGATCATCGCCCTGGTTCTGGATCATTTCCTTGATCGCCGCCGTTTCGATGGAGGCGGACATTCCCGGTTGTCCCACCTCGATGCTCATGCCCTCGGCGCGGGAGGCGCGCTGGGTGATGGCGGCGAACGTCTTCGCCAGTTCGTCCTGTCTTGCATCGGCGGCGCGCGTCGCCGACTCGAAGCGCACGCTGAACAGGACGAAATCGGCGCGGACGGTGATCGACACCTGAGGGATGGCGCCCTGCTGCTGGCGGTTCACGAAATTGCTCTGGGCGACGATCTGCTGCGCCTGTGCAGCAGGAGCGATCGCCGCCAGCACGGCGGCAAACAGCATTGCACGTTTCATGGATGCGTCCCTCTCGGTGCAGCGAACTATTTTGGCGACCCCAGCACGATCGAATACGGAATGTAGATCTCCATCTCCAGCGGGCCGCTCGGCCTTGTCCTCACCCTGCCCTCGAGGCCGGTAAGTGAAATCGAGCTGGCGCCGGTGGAAGCGGTGGCGAAAATGGTCTGCATCGAACGGGCGTCGTCCGCGATCTTCTTCAGCAGGTCCTGGCGATGCTTTTTCGGATCATTGACGCCGATGTACTGAAGGTCGCCGGTAACAGCCTCGACGCGACCGTTGAGCTGGATTTCGGAAATAAACTTTTCCGCTCGCCCACGAACGGTCCGGAACGTGTCGTCCTTCTGCACGGCGAACTTGAAGACCAGCGGAATGCTCGACCGCTCATTGCCATAGCCCAGCTCGATGGCCTCGCGCGCCTCCGTAGTCTCGAGTTCGGCAGAGTTGCCGGGAACGCCGACCTCCAGCTTGATGTCCTGCGCGCGCGCAACGCGCTGGGCAAGACTCGTGAATGTGCGCTCGAGTTCGCGCTGCGCCTCGTCGGGCGTTCTCGTCCCCGTTTCGAGATTGACGGTGAAGATGACGAAGTCGGCCGGCGCTATGATCGAGATATAGGGAATCGGGCTGGAGAAACCGCCGACGCTCTGGGCGACTTCATCGTCCTCAACCGCCATCCGCTTCGCCGCGGTGACGACGATCATCTCGTTGGCGTCCTGAGCGATCGCCGGAGCGGCGAACGCCGACGCAGCAATGGCCGCAGCCAGGATCCATTTGATCATTGCGTCCTCCCCGGAAACCGTTGGACGCGATGCAACCACAGCACAGCGGGCCACACCAGCGGGCTTGGTCAGCGCCAGATGCTGAGCGAATGGCGGCGGGAAAGCAAAACGGCGGCGCTTTTGAGGCGCCGCCGTCAGTCAGATACCCAATGTGACAGCGCCTACCAGCGCGAGCCTTCCACGGCTTTGTCCGCATCGACCTTCGAGGCGTACTCGTTGTCACGATACTTCTTGAACTCGTTACGGGCGATGGCGCGGTTGTGGACTTCATCCGGGCCGTCCGCCAGGCGCATCGTGCGCATGGAGGCATACTGACGGGCGAGACCGAAATCGGTGGTCACGCCGCCGGCGCCGTGGGCCTGGATCGCGTCGTCGATGATCCTGAGTGCGGCAAGCGGGCCTGCAACCTTGATCATGGCGATCTCGTTCTGGGCGCCCTTGTTGCCGACCTTGTCCATCATGTCCGCCGCCTTGAGGCAGAGCAGACGCGTCATCTCGATGTCCATACGGGCCCGCGCAATGCGCTCTTCCCAGACGGAGTGTTCGGCGATTTTCTTGCCGAAGGCGGTACGGGACAGGAGACGCTTGCACATCTTCTCGAGGGCCACTTCCGCCGAACCGATGGTGCGCATGCAATGGTGGATGCGGCCCGGGCCAAGGCGGCCCTGGGCGATCTCGAAGCCGCGGCCTTCGCCGAGCAGCATGTTCGTGGCCGGAACGCGTACGTTGTCGAGGATGACCTCAGCGTGGCCGTGCGGCGCGTCGTCAAAGCCGAACACTGGCAGCATGCGAACAATCTTGATGCCGGGCGTATCGAGCGGCACGAGGATCTGCGACTGCTGCTTGTGCTTCTCGGCGTTCGGGTCGTTCTTGCCCATTACGATGGCAAGTTTGCAATGGCTGTCGCCCACGCCCGACGACCACCATTTGCGGCCGTTGATGACATACTCATCGCCCTTGCGCTCGATGCGCGTCTCGATGTTGGTCGCGTCGGAGGAAGCAACCGCCGGCTCGGTCATGAGGAAGGCCGACCGGATCTCGCCGTCCATCAGCGGCTTCAGCCACTTCTTCTTCTGCTCTTCGGTGCCGTAGTAGTGCAGCACCTCCATGTTGCCGGTGTCTGGTGCGGAGCAGTTGAAGACTTCGGAAGCAAACGACACGCGGCCCATGATCTCGGCCAGCGGAGCATATTCGAGATTGGTGAGGCCGGCGCCTTTCCATCCGTCTTTGTCATGCTCCTTGTGCGGAGGCATGAACATGTTCCACAGGCCTTCCTTCTTCGCGATCGCCTTGAGGTCGTGAACGATCTGCGGAGTGACCCAGCGGTCGCCGGCATCGTGCTGCTTCTGAAAGGTCTCGACGTTGGGATAGACGTGCTTGTCCATGAACGCGGAAACCCGCGCGATCCACTCTTTCATCTTGGGCGTGTATTCGAAGTTCATGGCTATCGCCGCTCCTGCTTGTCCGGCCGCACGGTTCAGCGCCACGCCTCGCAGTCGGGCCCCTGCCCGTCGAGTGCGCAGCCGTGAGGTTGTTGCCTTTTGGTGAGAACTTGCGTAGCGGCGCGTCAGGGCCAAGGCAATGGTCCGGTGGTCGCGGACGCCGTAATTTCGGGCATCAGACGGTCAGGAGCCGACGGTTCAGGCCGGTCCGATGGACGAGGCCGATACCGAACGCTCGGCCAGTGTGGCCAGGTCCCGCCACCAGTAGCCGACCAGCGGCACGATCTGGCCGCCGACGCTGTCGACCTTGCGGCCGGCGTGCTCGCCCTTGAGGGCCTCGTAGAAATCCCTGGCGGCGCCGTTGTCACGCAGGACCCAAAGCCCGCCCGAGAACATCGCCCGGCGGATGCAATGGTCAGCGGCGGCCTTCATCAGCGCGCGGCCGATCCCGGCGCCGCGGTGCTCCTTCAGCACATAGACCATGCTGATCTCGGCGTCCCACGGAGCAAAGGCCTCGCGGGTGGCGCCAACGGCGACGAAGCCGACGATCTCCTTGCCAGACACGGCAACGTAGATTGCATCGTCGAGGTCTTCCGAGCGGCGGTCGAGGTTGGAGCGCCAGCGGGGGATGAGGCGGCGTTCGGAGAGGGCTTCGAGGTAGGATCCGTCCAGCAAGCCCTTGTAGGCTTCCTTCCAGGTGCGCTCGTGGACGCGCGAGATGCCTGCAGCGTCCGTGCGGCGGGCCGTGCGAATGTGGATCATCCCTCGCCTCCTTCCGACTCGCTCAGAGTGAGGGCGAGTTTTCGTTTTCGCAAGCGCCCCGCATTCGACATTGCGCAGAAGAGCCTGCTATGTGGCGTCGCAGGCGCCATGTCGTTCCCGTTTTGATTCGTTTTTTGGACTCCTCCGCATTCCTCCCTGATGCCCGGCACCGTTATCGCGATCATCCTCGCTGCGACGCTGATAACAGCGACGATTTCCGGAATTTTCGGGATGGCCGGCGGCCTGCTGCTGATGGGCGTGCTGGCCGCGTTCACGCCTGTTGCGACGGCCATGGTGCTGCACGGCCTGATCCAGATAGTCTCGAACTTCTCGCGGGCCGCCCTGCTCTGGAAGCACATTTCCTGGCCAATTATCGGACGCTACGCCCTCGGCGTAGGCGGAGCAGTGGCGCTTATCGCCATCATCGCGTGGCGTCCGGCGCGAACCGAGGTGTTCGTGCTACTCGGCCTCACCGCGATGCTGGTGTGGATTCCCAGGAAGGCGGTCGAGATAAACGTGGAGCGGCGCGGCCAGGCGGAACTCTGTGGATTCCTTGTCCAGACGCTCAACACCATCGCAGGCGTCGCCGGCCCCCTGCTCGACCTGTTTTTCGTTAAGACGCTCCTGCCGCGCCAGACCGTGGTGGCGACCAAGGCGGTGACGCAGGTCATGGCGCATGCGGTGAAGATCGCTTTCTGGGGGCTGCCGCTGGTCGCGATGCTTCAGTCTCCGGAGCAACAGGCTGCAGCGGGGTTCCCCCCGGTCTGGATACTCGCCGCCATCATCCCCTTGTCGCTTGCCGGAACCTGGCTGGGCGGACGGGTGCTGGAACGCATGACCGACGTCAGCTTCCGCGAATGGACCAAGTGGATTGTGACGGTGACAGGCGTCGTCTACCTGGCGCGCGGGCTCTACGGCTATCTTGGCTGATTACTCGACCGAGCAGAAGAGATCGTCGCCCGTCGCCTTGCGGCCGGCCTCGCAGCCCGCGCTGGTGAAAGCTTCCATCTGCCCGGAGAGCCAGTCGCTGCGCCGCTGGATCTCATCGATCGGCGTCTTGTCGGTTGGCGGCTCGTGCGTCCATGCGGGCCACTCGCCGAGGTTGCAGGCCGGTCCGGTCACCAGCGCCTTGACACAGGCCTCGTTGCGCAGCTCGATCAGGCTGGCTGCGCTCGACTTCAAGGATGCGTCGGCGCGATACATCTCGTTCTCGAAATAAGCGTCCGTCGGTCCCGGCGCCTCGCGCACGCCCTGGCGCGCCTTGTCGATGATCACGCCCCAGCGCTCGGCATCGATCATCACCACGAATGGATCTAGCGGCTCTGCCTGGGCCTGATCGGCCGGTACGGGCTGCTGACAGGCGACCAGTGTCGCCGAAGCAACAACCAGGACAACCAGCTTTGCCCACATGGCGCGACTCCCCTTCGAGAGCACCACTCTAGCAGGTCGGGGATGGGTCAGGTCGCCAATCAGCAGGCGATCTGCAGTCAGGCGGCCGGTTCGGAATCCGCCTTGGTGTTCGCGCCAGCAATGCGATCGGTGCGCCGTTCCGGGCCGGTATAGGATTTGTCCTCGCGCCGGCGACGACAAGGGCCGACATAGTTTGGCTGCTCGATGAAAGGCCGCGTGCTGAAGCGCGCGGCGGTGATCTTCTTCAGCAGCGCGTCGCCCGAAGCCGGGAACAGCACGTACTCGTTGCCTCCGGCGTTGATGACGGCGCTCACCGTGCCGAGATCACGACGCGGCGATGCCGCGACGATCGGCATGCGGACGTTCGGGCTGCGGGGAGACGTTCGCAGGAACCGGATCATTTCGACGCCCGGGTCGTTCTCGTGGCCGTCGACATAGATGAGCACCGCGTTGGTATCCATCGCGGCGAAGCCCTCGAACATTTGCGTTTCGTCTGCAGCGAGCTGGATCGCGCGGGCGCCCATTCCTCTAAGAGCCATGCGCAGCGTGCGCGCCACACCGGCGTTGGTCGAGAAGATCAGAATCGAGACGTCCGCAGGATCGCTCATCGAACCGGGGTCCTTGTCGGGCGTAGGGATACGCCACGACCGTTAATGTAACCCTACGGTAGGTTAATTCTCGTAACGTCAATTGAGTTGGTGCGCGGCCAGGCGCGCATAGGCGCCGGCGCGGCCGACGAGCTCGTCGTGCGTCCCCGCCTCGACCACACGGCCTTGATCCATCACGAAAATACGGCTGGCCCGGCGCACAGTCGCCAAGCGGTGAGCGATCACGATCACCGTCCGTTTGCCGGCCAGCCCCGCCAGGGCCGCCTGCACCCTCGCCTCGCTTTCCGAATCCAGCGCGCTGGTCGCCTCGTCCAGCAACAGGATCGGGGCCTCGGACAACAGCGCCCGCGCCAGTGCGATCCGCTGTCGCTGACCGCCCGAGAGGTTGCGGCCGCCCTCGCCCGCCGGCGCACGCCATCCGCCGGGAAGGTTCTCGATGAAATCGCACGCCGCCGCCTTCGCAGCCTCGCGGACCTGATCGTCGGTCGCGCCCGGCCGGCCGAGTGCAATGTTCTCCCGCACGCTTGCATCGAACAGGAAGGCATCCTGCGACACCAGCGCGAGGTTCTTTCGCAGAGACGTCATCGAGACATCACGCACATCCATGCCATCAACGCGTATCGATCCGCGACCTGCCTCGTAGAGGCGCAGCAGAAGGTTGAACACCGTCGACTTGCCGGCGCCGGAAGGCCCGACCAGCGCGACCGTCTCTCCCGGTTCGACATTGAACGTCAGGCCATTCAGCGTCGGGCCGCCGCCCGGGTAGCTGAAAGACACATCGCGGAATTCCACCTGCCCCTGCGCCTTGCCGATCGAACGCGCGTCCGGACGGTCCACGATCGTCGTCGGCGCATCCAGCACGGCGTAGACCCGATCAGACGCCGCCAGCCCTTCATTGACTACCGAGTTGAGCGTCCCAAGCGCCCGCACCTCGGGCGATGCGATCGCCAGCATGGTGATGAAGCCCAGCAGCTCCCCGACCGTCGCCTCGCCGTTGATCGAGCGCCAGCCGGCGAACGCGAACACGCCGGCCAGCGCCAGTCCGCCGAACACCTCCAGCAGCGGATCGACGATGGCCTTTGAGCGAAGCACCTTCATGTAGAGCCGCGCGCGCTCTCGGAATCCCGTATGCGCCAGCGTCTTCTGGTAGTCCTCCAGGCCGAACGCCTTCACTGTCCGGGCGCCCTGGAAGGACTCGCCCAGGAAGGCTGTCAGTTCTCCCGCCTGTTCCTGCGCACGCCGCGACACGCCCCGGATGCGATCGCCGAGCTTCACCACCGGCCAGAACGCAATCGGATAGGCCACGAGGAGCAGAAGTGCGAGCGGCCAGTCCTTCACGAACATGAAGATCACGCACGCAAGGACCGTCAGCGTCGACTTGGCGAGGTTGGTCGCAACCCGCAGCGACGCATCCCGGACAAGTGTCATGTCGTTGGCGAATTGAGAGACGTACTCGCCCGAAGCCGCAGCCTGCAGCCGCGCAAAATCTCCGGAGATCAGCTTTCCGAACAGGGCGTGCTGTATCTGGATCATCGCACGCTGCACGCCGGTGTTGTTCGCCTGCGTCTGCGCGTAGAGCGCCGGTCCGCGGACCAGCACGAGCGCGAGGATCACCAGCGGCGCGACGGTGTAGACCTTTGGATCGAGCGCCTCGAGCCAGTCCGTCGCGCGCTGCACGATCTCGCCATAGCCGTAGGCGCATGCCGCCGATACCGCCGCGAACAGGGCGCCGAGCGCGAACCAGCTCCATTGCGGACGAAGCCAGTCGCGGACGAAACGGGAAGACAACCCCTTATCCCCGGCAGCGGCGTCCCTGGCGGCGATGTCCCTGTCAGCCATCGCCCGCCACACGCGCCCGGCGCCGCCCCCGCGCTTCAGGCATTGTGATGACGTCCTGTTTCAGGATCGAGCAGGCGATGGGCGTGCAGGATGAAATAGCGCATCTGCGCGTTGTCGACCGTGCGCTGCGCAGCCGCCTTCCAGGCGTCGTAGGCGGCGCGATAGTTGGGATAGGCGCCGACAAAGTCGATGGCCGAAAGGTCCTTGAACTCCACCTTGCCGACCTGTTTCAGCTCGCCGCCGATGACCAGGTGAAGAAGCTGCTTGTCGGTGTCTGCACTCATGATGGACGACTCATCTGCATGAGGCGGTCCATTAGCAGGGGGTGAAGTCCAGCGCCAGCAGCCACAACCCCCGGGTGGCGCGTCACCGCCTGGTTGAACGCGAAGGCGGCGCCTTCGCCATTGGTCGCGATGCCGCCGGCCTCTTCGACGATCAGAACCGCCGCTGCGATATCCCAGTCGTTTGTCGCCTGCAGCCCGATTGCCGCATCCCACCGTCCCGCCGCCACCAGAGCCAGACGGTAGGCGATCGAATTCGGCATGGGCGTCAGGATTCGCGTCACCGGCCATTGCGGGTTCTTCCGCAGCCGGTCGTGGATCTCCGGACGCACGATGACGCCACACCCTTCGAACCCGCATGTCGGCATGGCGCGGATCGGCTCGGTATTCAGCGTTGCCCCGCCGCCTTTCGTCGCCGCCATCATCTCGTTGGTCATCGGATTGAAGAGCGCCGCCACAACCGGCCGCTCGCCCTCCAGCCGCGCGATCGAGATGCAGAAGTATGGCTCGCCGCGCATGAAGGCGCGCGTGCCGTCGATCGGATCGACCACCCAGGTGCGATCCTGCGCCCGGTCGCCCGGATTGTCCTTTGTCTCCTCAGACAGCCAGCCATAGCCCGGCCGCGCCTTGCGCAACCGCTCGGCGATCAGGTTGTTGACCGCAATGTCCGCTTCGGTGACCGGATTTCCGGGAGACTTGTCCCATGTCTTCGCGCCCTTCTTCAGCCAGTCGAGCGACAGCGCGCCGGCTTCGCGGGCGACATCGACCGCAAGGCGGAGATCAGATTCCAGATCGGTCCTAGCGCCCGGCAAGAGCGAGTCCGTCGATGAGAAGGCTGGGCGCATTCATCGGCCCTCGGATTTCAAGGTCCGATCCAGGCACGGCGCGCAGCAGCATGGACGGCAAATCGCCCGCCACCGTCACTTCCGACACCGGGTACGCCTTCTCGCCATTCTCGAACCAGAAGCCGGAGACGCCGACCGAGTAGTCGCCTGTGTTCGGATTGAGCGACGGGCCGAACATGTCGGTGATCAGAAGGCCCGCGCCTGCGTCCTTCAACAGCTGCTCCAGCGACCGCAAACCAGGCTTGATGTCGGTGTTGGACGTCGAGACGCCCGGCGGATCGCCGAAGCCCATGCTGGCGAACCCGTTCG
This sequence comes from Hyphomonadaceae bacterium, assembly GCA_036554545.1. Taxonomy (GTDB): domain Bacteria; phylum Pseudomonadota; class Alphaproteobacteria; order Caulobacterales; family Hyphomonadaceae; genus UBA7672. Next base: position 1,086 of record DATBNA010000473.1, on the reverse strand, counting down.
GCTTGAGCCCGAGTTGCCGCGCCGACGGACCATTGAGCAGCCACTGCGTGAGCACGCCATCCTTCACGATGGCCGTACTCCTGACCGCCCTGCCCTCGCCGTCGAAGGCGCGCGATCCGAAGCCGCCCTTGCGCAGCGGATCATCGATCACGTCAACGCCAGGTGCGAACACCGGCTTGCCCATCCTGTCCTTGAGGAACGAGACGCCTCGCGCAATGGCCGGCCCCGAGATCGCACCGATGAAAGCGCCCAGCAGGCGGCTCGCGAGCCTGTTCTCGAAAATCACCGGCGCCGTCTGGCTGTCGATCTTGCGCGCTCCGAGCCGGGCCGCCGCCCGATCGCCCGCTGTCTTGCCGATCTCTTCCGGCGACTTCATCCGCGCGCGCCGGCGTTCCGACCAGGTCTCGTAGTCGCGCTCCATCGCGCCGTCGCGCTCCGCGATCGCGACTGCCGCAAGCGACGTCATCCCCGACGCCTTGCTCGCAGCGAACCCGTTCGAAGCCGCGAACCAGGACTGCGCCGTGTTCCACGAAGCGCCCGAATGCGAGACCTGCTTGACCCCGCCGACCGCCATCGCCGCCGCTTCCATGTCGCGCGCACGCCGTTCCAGTTCCGGCGCCTCCGGCGTGTCGTCGCATTGCAGGTCGAGGTCGGGCCGCTCGGCCGTCACTTCGGAAGCAGCCGGCAATCCGCACCATTTGTCTTCCGGCGCCAGCCGCGCCATCGCGACCACGCGCTCGCTCATCGCCTTCAGCGCATCCGGCGAAAGGTCCGTCCCCGACACATGCGCCTGACGCTGTCCAACGAGCGCGCGCAGGGAGAGCCCACGCGACTCCTCCCGCTCAACGCTCTCAAGTTCGCCGTTGCGTACCTCTACTGACAGGCTGGCGTTTTCGGAGATCCGCGCGTCAGCGGCATCCGCCCCCGCTTTCAGCGTGGACTTGATGAGAGATGAAAGAAGCTCGGCGGGGGAGGAAGATGTCATGGGGCTTATGTAAAGCTCCAGCGATACAATACGAAGGGGCGCCGGCGTCCTCGCCAGCGCCCCTGCTGAAATCGCCGGAAATGGCTACTTCGCGCGGCCGT
>DATBNA010000463.1:0-5456 GCA_036554545.1 Hyphomonadaceae bacterium | reverse complement strand
TGCTCGATGAGCCTACCAACCATCTCGATATCGCCTCCATCGAGATCATCGAGGCGGCGTTACGCCAGTATGACGGCGCGCTGGTTGTCGTCAGCCACGACCCGGCATTTGTCCAAGCGATTGGTTGTGAACGCGTGATTCGGCTCTGTTGAAGCGCCTTGGTTCCGTCGCCGCGGCAGTGATAGGAGTTACGCGGGATCGGGAAAACGGGGACGTCATGCCAGCAACAATCCTGCCGTCTTCGAAGCCGCGCTTATCGTCGGACGCGTTGCTCGAACGCATCGCGCCCTTTGCTATCGACCGCAATCGCTATCCTGTCGTCGTCGCCGGTGTTCGCGGCTACTACCGCGATACGATGGGCGCTGCCGGCGCCAATGACCGCAACCTCTATGATGACGCCATCTTCGTGCACACACCCTCGGCCATGGTCGCCTTCAACGGCAACACTGATGCGTCCAAGGTGCGCAAGGGTTGGGGCATACTGGGCAACAAGGGGATGGCTATGCTCAAGGCTGGCTGCTGGTATGCCCACGGCTTTGGCAACCACAAAGGCTATCCGGCGCTGATCCAGAAACACGCTGAAGTTACGGTGGTTCGCGACGGCAGGGACGGAGACTATGAGGACAAGGGCTGGTTTGGCATCAACATCCACCGCGGCGGGCGTACGACCACGGGCAGCGAAGGTTGCCAGACACTGCATCCCGATCAGTGGGATTCCTTCATAAGTCTCGTGACGTCCGAAGCGCAGCGATTGCTTGGGGACCGCTGGCGCGATGCCGTGATCCCTTACGTGCTGACAGAAAACACACCGGCCTGAGCCTCAGCCCTTCACGCCGCCAAGCTTGCAGATGTGTTTCCACTCCGCGTCGGTGACGGGTTGCACGGACAGCCGGCCGATACGCACGAGGGCCATGTCCTTGAGCTTTGCGTCCGCCTTGATCTGGGCGAGCGTCACCGGCGTCTTCAGCGGCTCGACGGCGACGGTGTCGACAACGACCCAGGGCTCGTCCTTGCCGGCCGTGGGATCGGGATAGGCGGTCTTGGCGATCTCGACGATGCCGACGATCTGCTTCTCATCGCCCGTGTGATAGAAGAAGGCCCTGTCGCCTTTCGCCATTTTCTGCAGGTGCTGCTTGGCGGGATGAGCACGCACGCCGGTCCAGGGCGTGCCTTTCTTGCCGGCCTTAACCTGGCTGTCCCAGGAGAATTCCTCAGGCTCGGTCTTCACCAGCCAATAGGCCATCGCTGCCTCCAGACTTGGAAGGGCTTTCGTAACCGCTGCCGAGGGCGATGTTCAAGCGGCGATCAGGCTTTCAGCATGTGCTGTTCGGCTTCGTCGCGGTGCTTCTTGAGGTATTTCATGAAGGGCGTGCCGCCGGTGCCGACATCCGTGTCGTTGCCGGCCGAGTCCTTGGACTGTCTGGCGATGTAGCTGGCGGCGTATTCAAGGTGCCGGGTCCGGAAGCGCGCCAGCTTCGCGATGCAATCATTGTAGAGCTCGCGCAGAACCGGGCTGCCGGATTTCTGGACGAAGGCGCGGAGGTGGCTCGCGGCGCGCACCTTGTCGACGAATGTCCGGTGCGCCGGCGGGCGATAGATGTGCAGCTCGTCCAGGAAGGTGCGCAGCGGATCTTCGGCATGGCCGATGCCGAGGAGGGCGTCCATCGAGGGAACTATGGTCGACTGGGAGCCGGTCTGGCCGCGGAAGGCCTGCGGCTTGCCGCCTGTTTCGGCAACGCCTTCGTAAATGAGACCGGCGCCGAGCGCGGGGTTGTCCTTCCAGCCATGGATGTAGGGGCGCACGCGATGGAAATAGATGTACGGATCGCAGCGCTCGGGCATGCGGTCGAAGATGGCGTTGATGTCGTCCCATGCACGATTGACGCGGCCGAGGGCCTGTTCGACGGCTTTGGCGTCGCCTTTGTCTGCCGCTTCGATGAGAACCGGAATCAGCGAAAGCATTTCCCCGGCGCGCGCCTCGATGGCGACATGGACGAGGACGAACCAGGCCTCGTCCTGTCCCGCGAGGAAGTTCTGGATCATGTAGATGTTGTCGAGTGCGATCGGACCACTGCGATCAAGCCGGTCCCAGTTGTCGAGAACGTAGGACGAGTAGGGCAGCAGCGGCTGCTGTCCGAGGCGCTTCGCCAGCGCCCAGATCGGAACGGCGAGCGGCGCGGGGAGGGCCTTCGGCGCATCGCGCTCGCCCCAGACATAGGCCTGCACCATGAAGGAGTAGCGGACCATGGCGGTGCGAAGCTGGGCTTCGCTGGCCTCGGCGCAGAAGCGTTTCAGGTCGAGGACCGGAAGGTGTCGGAGGTGCTGGCGGACGCGACCGGTCAGCAGGGTGCGGGGCAGGTCGACCGCCGCCGCAACAGCGGGGGCCAGCTCCGATGGAAGGACGACATCCGCGGCTTCGTAGGAGCAAAGAAATCCCCGCTCCGGGGTCATATCGTGGTCGGACAGTCTCAGTTGGGACGTCATTGTTGCGATTCTCTTCCACGAACCTGAAGAAATGGCAGGAAACACGCCTTCCGGCTGCTGTAAATGCGGCCCAAGAGGGTGTCCGGGCGGCAGATAGGCGCCCTATCCACAGGTCCGATGGGCTATTTCGACGCGGTTTTGCTGATTGGGCAGGGCCAGTGCAGCTGTTTTGCAGGACTGTCACAATCCACGGCTAGGGGACTCGCGGGGATTGGTGGCCGGGCTCCCGGATGTTCGAACAGATCGCTCAATCGCGCCTGGCGCTGGGTCTGCTGGCGGCGCTGTTGGCCGTCGCCTCGGCGGCCTTCTTCCTGGGTCGCAGGAAGGCCGTGGCGCTGGCAGGCGCGGATGTTCGCGCGCTGCACTCCCGTCCCAACTATCACGGTTATCTCGTCGCGCTGTGGGCGCTTGGACCGTCGCTGGCTGTGCTGCTTCTCTACGCCCTCACCGGAAATGCGCTGGCCGACCGGCTGGCCATGGCGCAGCTCCCTGGCGCGATCGCGGCCCTGCCGTCCTTCGAGCAATCCGTCCAGATCGATGCGGCGCGGGCGCTCGCTTCCGGCTCGAGCGCGATAGCGCCCGAAGGCGCGATGGCGGCGCCCGTGCGCGAACTTGCGCGCGCAATCTCCGAGCAGCGCGGCGCCATCAAGCTGTGGGCGAGCCTTGCCTCCGGCCTGCTGGCGCTGATTGGCCTCGCGCTCGGCCTTGCCCGCGTGCGCAAGGACCGCCGCGCGCGCAACCGCGTGGAAGGCGCGATCAAGCTGGCGCTGATGGCGTGCTCCGGCGTCGCCATCCTCACGACCATCGGCATCGTGCTCTCTCTGGTGTTCGAGACCATACGATTCTTCGGCGAGGTCTCGCCCATGGAATTCCTTTTCGGCCTGAAGTGGAGCGCTCAGACCAACATCCGCCCCGACCAGGTCGGCGCATCGGGCGCGTTCGGCGCTGTGCCGCTGATTTATGGCTCGATCATGATCACTGTGATCGCGATGATCGTCGCGGCCCCGGTTGGTCTTTTTGCGGCAATCTACCTCTCGGAGTATTCCGGGCCGCGCACGCGCAGGACGATAAAGCCGATCCTCGAAGTGCTCGCGGGCGTTCCGACCGTTGTCTACGGCTTCTTCGCGCTGCTGACCGTGGCGCCGGCCGTGCGGGCGTTCGGCGACTGGCTCAACGACGTGCTGATGGCGCTGATGCCCTGGGTCGAGGGGCCGATCATCGATGCGCAGCCGACCAGCGCGCTGGCCGCAGGTCTCGTGATGGGCGTGATGATCATTCCGTTTGTCTCCTCGCTGTCGGACGATGTCATCAACGCAACGCCGCAATCGTTGCGCGACGGCGCATTCGCGCTGGGGGCGACGAAATCGGAGACGGTGAAACAGGTGATCCTGCCCGCGGCGCTTCCGGGTGTGGTGGCCGCGTTGCTCCTCGCCGTGTCGCGCGCCATCGGCGAGACGATGATCGTCGTGATGGCGGCGGGCCAGCGCGCGCAGATCACCGCCGATCCGTTCCAGGACGTGACGACGATCACCGTCCAGATCGTCGACCTGCTGACGGGCGACACCGAATTCGACAGCCCGAAGACGCTTTCGGCCTTCGCGCTTGGCTTTGGGCTGTTCCTGATCACGCTTGTCTTCAACCTGATCGCGCAGCGCGTGGTCAAAGCCTACCGTGAAAAATATGAGTAGCGGCGGCGGCATCAGGAGCAATCCGGCGGCGCTCAAGCGCCTGAAGCGCCGCTATCGCGAGGAAGGGCGTTTCCGCGCCTATGGCATCGCGGCGATCGCTTTCGCCATCGCCTCTCTCGCCGTGCTGATGATCTCGATCGTCACCGAGTCGGTGTCGGCGTTCTCGAAACACCAGATGTCGGTCCAGCTCACCATCGATCCGGCGATCGTGGATCCCACGGGCGAGCGCAATCCGGCGCAGCTGCGCGCCAATGTCTCTGCTTTCTCGGATCTCGTACGCAACGAGCTCAAGCGCCGCTTTCCCGAGGCCGCGGACGATCTTGCCCTGCGCCGCCAGCTCAGCCGCATGGTCTCCACGCTGGCCGGGTCGGATCTCGCGCGGCGTGTTTCCGCCAGCCCGCAGATGGTTGGAGAGACGACGCAGGCCGTGGCGCCGGTCTCGGACGTGATCGATCTCTATCTCAAGGGCCTCATCACCGGCGAGCGCATCATCAAGGGCGAAGCGCAGGCGAGCGTCTCCCGCGTCGGCGGAGAAGTGACAGTCCGGGCCAGCGGCGGCTTTGCTGAAGTCTATGAGGATATGGCCGAGCGCCTGCGCGAGGAGGCCAAGGGCAAGCAGGACGCGGCAGGCGTCTCGCAGGCCTCGATCGATCGCGTGAACAGCAATATCGAACGACTGAATGAGCGGCGCGCGGCGCTCGCGTCGGCGGATGCTGCAAGCATTATTACTGCGGCCGAAGAGTATGCCGAGGCAGGCACGACTGCCGATGTCGAGCTCGCGCGCATCGCCGGCGCCGTGGCTGCAGGCGGCGACGTCGCCCGGCTTCGTGCGGCGCTTGCGCTGCGCTTCTCCGAGGAAGCGGCAACGGCCCGCAACGAGGGCGATGAACTCCTCGCCCGCGGCGCGTCCTATGCCCAGAAGGCTGCGGCGGCAGCGGCCAGCGGCGAGCCCACCGCCGAGACCCGCCGCATCCAGGCGGAAACCGCCTATCTTGCCGGCGACCGCCGGCGGGTGGATGCGGCGCTGCTGGACGACCACGCCAAGGCGGCCGCCACGCAAGATGCGGGGCAGCTCATCGCCGCGAGTTCGCTTGTCATTGGCCGTGCGCTTGCGCCCGTCGCGGCGCTGGTCACCGGCAACGCGGGCGAGGCGAAGCGCGCCGTGATCAAGGTCAACGCGGCGGAGATCGCGGCGGCAGAGGCCGCCGTTCGCGACCAGGAAGCGCGAATTGTGCGGATCGAAGCGGAAGCGCAGTCGCTAAGGAATACGTCGACCGAGCGCGC
>DATBNA010000427.1:0-6912 GCA_036554545.1 Hyphomonadaceae bacterium | reverse complement strand
TGGGTCCAGGCGTGGTCGAATCCGCGACGGGATGGATGATCAGCGACGAATTCATCCTCTACGTCGTCGAGGACGAATGGCCGTTTGACGGCTCGCGGCCGTTGCACGAGCTGGCCGACAAGGTGCGCCATGTGATGGTCGCCGTGTCGGAAGGCGAGAGCTACGGGATCGTCTCCGGCGCCTGATCCTCAGGACTCAAGCTTTGCATCCAGCGTGATCTCGATTGCGCCGAGCGCGCGCGAGACCGGGCACCCGGCCTTCGCCTTGTTCGCCAGTTCGATGAACTGTCCCTCGCTCATCCCCGGCACTTTTCCACGAAGCGTCAGCGCGCTTTTCGAGATGGTGTTGCCCTTGCCCTCGACCGGTCCGATCGTCACCTCGGCGTCCGTCGTCAGCCTGGCCGCCGGATGGCCGGCCTCGGCGAGGAAGTGCGACAGCTGCATGGTGAAGCAGGAGGCATGCGCTGCAGCGATCAGCTCCTCCGGGTTGGTGCCGGATTTTCCGCTCTCGTCCTCGAAGCGCATCTTGAAGGTATAGGGCTGGTCCCTGAATGCGCCGCTCTGCAGCGAGATCGTTCCCTTGCCGTCTCTAAGGGCGCCGGACCAGACGGCTTGAGCGGTGCGTTTCATGTAGGCCTCCGATGCTTGCCCAAAGGAACATAGGGCGGGCAGGAGGCCGTGAGCAGTAGGCGCCCGGCTTGAAGTACTTGGCTGAAAATCAAGTGGGGCGGCTTCTGTTGCCAGGCGCCGCCCCGAGCCCCGCCTTAGCTTGCTAGAGCCAAGGACTTAGATTTGGAAAACACCAGCTGCTTACGCAGCGAGGCGCATTTCCGGAGCAAAGTTGTCGTTGGCAACTATTGCAATGGGCTTCTGTCGGGGCCCAGGCGGGCAAAGTCTTCGCCTTTACACGTCCGTCGATCCTGTGTCGGCCCCAGACAGCCCGGCCAACGATCCGGGGAGAAAATCTGGTGGAGCCGCCGGGCACTGCCCCCGGGTCCGGTCCGCTTATTACGCGAGGGTTTATCGCCATAGTTCCCTTGCGGGAACGTGATGAATATAGGGGCGAAAGCGTTAAGCGAAAAGCACCCAAAGGCCTCTGTCTTCCACCGTGTAATCGTCCTGCAAAACCTGCGTTTACAATTACAATTACAATTACACCTACAATTACACCTACACTGCCAGCGACCCGCCGGTCATGCAGAAGGCGTTGAGCTTGTTGCCGTCGAGGTCGCGGAAATAAGCCGCATAGAAGCCGCCGCCCCGATCCCCGGGGGGGCCTTCATCCGTGCCGCCCATCGACAGCGCGAGATCGTAAAGGCGCTTTACCTGGTCGGGGTCCTTCGCCTGAAGCGCCACCATCACGCCGTTGCCCCAGGTCGCGGGCTTCTTGTCGTAGGGCAGGGTGACGGCGACGCCGGGCGGCCCGTCCTTCTTTCCCCACGCCACAAATGTCTCGAACTCCATGAAGCGCGGCGTGTCCATTTCCTTCGCTATCGCATCATAAAACTTCACCGCGCGCGGCAGGTCGCGGGTTCCGAGCGTCACATAACCGATCATTTCATGTCCCTCCGGCGATTAGAACAAACATAGAACATCCGCCATCAATACGCAAGCGCGATTCAACTTCAATCGGTTGGATTCCGTCTGGCTGCAGCATGCGAATGTCGGCAGCATCTCCCCATTGTTTTTCTGGATATTCGGGCAAGGGACGTACCCATGAAAAAGCTTCTGGCGGAATTCATCGGAACGGCGACGCTGGTGCTGTTCGGATGCGGCGCGGCGGTGCTGGCAGGCGACAATGTCGGCCAGCTCGGCATCGCATTCGCGTTCGGTCTTGCGATCGTCGCGATGGCCTACGGCATCGGTCCGATCTCCGGCTGCCATGTGAACCCAGCCGTGTCGTTTGGCGCATGGCTCTCGGGACGCATGACCGTCAACGAGATGCTGATGTACTGGATCGCGCAATTCCTCGGCGCGCTCGCCGGCGCGGGCATCCTCTACATGATCGCCTCGGGCAAGGGCGGCTTTGCCATGGGCGAATATGCGCTGGGCTCGAACGGCTTTGGCGAAGGCTATCTCGGCGGCTATTCGATGACGGCTGCGCTGGTCTTCGAGATCGTCGCGACCTTCCTGTTCGTTGTCGTGATCCTCGGATCGACGCAAGCCAAGGCGCCCTCGCAGTTTGCCGGTCTTGCCATCGGCCTCACACTGGCGGTGATCCACATCTTCGGCATCCAGGTGACAGGCGTGTCGGTGAACCCGGCGCGGTCGTTCGGACCGGCCGTGTTCGCCCAGGGCGCCGCGCTGCAGCAGCTCTGGCTCTTCATCGTGGCGCCGCTGGCCGGCGCCGCAATCGCCGGGCTTCTCTTCCGCACGAAGACGCTGGAGGCCGACTGAGGCCACAGCAGAGGGAACAGGGCCATGGCGCCGACGCGCCGCCTGCTCGTGCTTGGCGCTGGAGCCGCCTTCATGCCGCCATTTGCTTCAGCGCAGTCGCGTTCGCCATTGCCTGGCGGCGGTTCAGTGGCTGTTCCATCGCCCTACAGGACGAAGCCGGACTATCCGACCTATGCAGACCGCGCGGATGGCGTGCTGGTCGCCTATCGCAACTGGCGTTCGACCATGTCCGGACATCCCGAATGTGATGGAATGATTGCGGTTGGTCTCTCGGAGCGGTTCCAGTCGCTGGAACGCTTTGCATCGACCGGGCGTGCGGCGTTGTCGATACAATGGAGCGATGCGGATCGCATCCCCGGCCAGGCCTGGGACGGCAACGAGAAGCGCTACGCCGCCGAACGCCGCGAAGGCGATGGCGGACCCGAACTCATCCAGCAGCTCGCCGTGCATCGCGTGGGATTCTTCGGTGTCTACGACGAGCCTGCACATATGTTTGCCGTACAGCACGCATCAGGTCTCAACATCGCCGTCTGGCTCTACAACAAGCATGGCGGGACCAGCGGCGGGAGGAAGCTTGCTTCACGCATCGCATCCTCGTTCGAGCGTTGAGCGGCGCTGCGTACAAACGTCAGCGCAATTTAATGCGTCTGTCATTCCATTGTTCGACCGCCGGCCCATATGAGGCTCGCCGGAGAATTTCCGCCGCTCCACAAAAGCGGCGCATTGTTTTCGGAACGATGCGGGGTCGCGGACGTTCCGCGGGTCCACCCACAGACAGGGAGAATACGCCATGGCCGAAAGCCAAGCCCATGACGATTCGCGCAAGGACGAGCGCGTGCTGGTGGAGCGTCTGATCCACCGGCAGGGAGTGCCGCGCGACGAAGCCGTTCGACTTGTGGACGACTACCGGCAGGGACGGCGCGCCGAGATCGATCCGATTCTAATGGAGGGGCTCGAAGAGCTCTAGCGATCGGCTCTCACCGACATCTTGAAGGCCGGAAGCAGCGAAGGCGCACAGGTGCAGGCGTTCGGTTCCGTTGTTTCAACCGGCCAACGCTCCGGCCTCCGCCAACAGGCCTCCGGTCGCTGACCCTCATGTGATAGCCAACTGCGGTGGACGTGGCGCCGTTTGAGGCATTGCGACCGGGCGCCTCAGTCGGATTCCTTCCGTACACGTCATCCACGACGAAACGTCCCCGGCAGTGTAGAGTCATTCTGCAATTTGAGGGGAAACTTGTGAGGATTACCGCGCTTTCGATCCTGCTGGCCGCTGGCGCAGCGCTCGCTTCCGCCGCCAGTGCGCAGGCGCCTGCCGAGCCGCCACCCCCAGTGTCATCCTACGGGCCGCCGGCGCACGTCGATCCCGGACCGACACAACCGCAATGGGACGGCGATTCCTGGCGCTGGAACGTCGCTGCGCCAACGCCGAGGTCTTTTGAGGCGGGTGTCGCCGCTTTCGAGGCCAATGATTTCACGCGGGCCGAGAAGATTTTCAACGAGAGCCTGCGCTATTACGGAAGCAATCCCCGATACCGCTTCTTCATGGGCCTCACCAAAATGAATCTTGGCAAGTGGGAGGAGGCGAGAAGATATCTCAAGACGGCTGCCCGGGAACTGCGCAAACTTCCCGATCCGAAAGGCTATCTCGGCGTCACTTATGTCAAACTTGGCGACATCGACGCGGCCAACGCCCAGCGCGCCCGTCTCGTCGAGATGGCCGAAGCCTGCAAGGCAACCTGCAAGCTTTCGCCTTACATCACGAGCGGCATCCGATTGATCGATGAGGCGCTCGCAGAGGGTCCGCTTCCAGCGCGTCAAAGCTGAGCCACTTCACGTTGCCAAAGCCCGACAGGTGATCGTGCTCGAGCGCGGTCCCTGCTGAACCCAGTCGCCTTCAGGACCTCAGCGTGGCGTCGTAGAGGCGGCGCTCTTCGCGCGGATACTGGCCGGAGGCAGCGCGCCAGGCCTTGAAGTGCTCGCTTTCGGCATGGGCCTTGAGCGCGTCGTCGTCCCTGTAGACCTCGAAGACCCGGATGATGTCCGGCTCGAGAAGGTCGAAGCCGTACGAATAGGCAAGGCAGCCCGGCTCCCTTCGAGAAGCCTGGACGATTTTTTCCATTTCCGGGCGTAGCCCTTCCTGCTGCGCCCTAGGCACGCGCAGGTTCACTGACAGTATCAGCATTGCAAAGCTGGCCTATTTGAGCAGGGCCTCGTCATCGAGCTTGTCCCACACCTTCTGGGCGAGGCTGAGGAAGACTTCGATATTGGTCTTGAAGTTGGCGGGCGTGATGCCGTGGTCGAAGATGACATAGCGGCTCAGCTTCACATTCCCGTCCGGGCCTTCGTAGTCGGCAACCGCTGCGTAGTCGATCAGGTCGAGAGCTTCTCCGGCATCGTCCTTGTCGGCCAGCGTGAAGGAAGCGACCATCTCGGCGCCTCTGCAGCGCTGCGTGGTCTCCGCATCGCACTCCGCGCCATAGATAGCATAGACCAAGCCAGCCTCGGTCCTGGCCTCGAGATAGTGGATCTTCTCGTCGGTATCGCCCTCCTTTGTGACGGTCGACTTCAGGTCGGTCAGCTGTTGGCGCAATTCCGGAAAGGAGAAGTTGAGCATTACCGTCTGGCCGAATGCCGGTGCGCCGGCGAGGGCCAGCGCCGCCAGGGTTGAAAGCGCAACGAGTCTCATGAGCCGCCCCTTTCTTGGAGTTCCCCGCCGGGAATCTGCCACGCGGGGGCGCCACACGCCATGATCCGGGGCGGACAGGCTGTTAGCGCTTTGGGAGGCGGCCTTGCCTTCCGCAGCGGGCAAGGGCCATGTCTGTCGCAACTATTACGCAGGGCCGAATCGGAAAACCCATGCGCCAGTACCTCGATCTCCTGAAGGATATCCTCGACAACGGCGTCGACCGCGGCGATCGCACGGGGACGGGAACGCGTGGCGTGTTCGGCCGGCAGATGCGATTCGATCTTTCCGAAGGCTTCCCGTTGCTGACGACCAAGAAGCTCCACCTCCGGTCCATCATTGTCGAGCTGCTGTGGTTCCTGCGCGGCGAGACCAATGTGAAATGGCTCCAGGAACGCGGCGTTTCGATCTGGGATGAGTGGGCTGACGCCGACGGCGAACTCGGACCGGTCTATGGCAAGCAGTGGCGCAGCTGGGCCGCGCCGGATGGGCGCACGATCGACCAGATCACCTGGGTGCGGGACGAGATCATGCAGAATCCCAATTCGCGGCGGCTCGTGGTTTCGGCGTGGAATCCGGCGGACGTCGACCAGATGGCGCTTCCGCCCTGCCACTGCCTGTTCCAGTTCTTCGTGGCCAGGGGACGGCTGAGCTGCCAGCTCTATCAGCGGTCGGCGGACGTTTTCCTCGGCGTGCCATTCAACATCGCGTCCTATGCCCTGCTGACCATTCTGATGGCGAAGGCGACGAAGCTGGAGCCGGGCGACTTCGTCCACACGTTTGGCGACGTGCATCTGTATTCGAATCACTTCGAGCAGGCGCGGCTGCAGATACAGCGAACGCCCAAACCGCTTCCGAAGCTGATGCTCAATCCGGCGAAGACCGATCTCTTCGGCTGGGACTACGAAGATTTCACGCTGACCGGCTACGCGCCTGATGCGCACATCAAGGCGCCGGTGGCGGTTTGAGTCTGCGGGAGACAAGTCCCAAATGGATTCAAGCGGTTTAAGGCGCCGTCTGGACGGCGCCAGATGCCGTCCGGCCGTCGCGTCCTGCTTGCATTCCGAGCCGTTTTGAGCTCGCGCGAACCAAGCTGTATAAAACGCAATGATTCAACATCTTGTGCTTTTCCGCGGCGCGGACGATTAACCCCCACCGCCCGGAAATTCCTTTGCCCGAGGCGCGTTTGATCCGTCGGAGGGATCTGTTCCATGTTTAAACTTGCAATCGCGGTTGCCGCCTCGGCCGCTGCTCTCGCCCTCGCCGCCTGCTCGGAAGAGCCGGCTGCTCCTGCTGCTGACACCGCCGCTCCGGCTGCCGACGCTGCCGCTCCGGCCGCCGACGCTGCTGCTCCGGCTGCCGACGCTGCCGCTCCGGCTGCCGACGCTGCTGCTCCGGCCGCCGACCCGGCTGCTGCTCCGGCCGCGACCGATCCGGCCGCTGCTCCGGCAACGCCTGCTCCGGCCGAGCACTAAGCTCTTGCTCGCATGAGCGCGGAAAGGGCGGCCCCTGGGCCGCCCTTTTCATTTTCAGCGATGATTCATTTTCACCGCTGACTCAGGCTGCGGCGGGATCCACTTCGCCGCGCTTCTCGCGATAGCGGATCATCGTCGATACGACCACGGCCCCGATCATCTTGCCGAGAATGAAGAAGATCCAGTTGGCCATGTTGAGCTGGCTGCCGGGCTCTGCGAGGCCGGCCATCGATTGCGCGAGGTCTGCGCCGTAGAGAAAGACCGTGGTGTCGATCGGCGCGGCAAAGACGCTCGACAGCAGGATGCGTGTCGAGAGGCGGTATTTGGTGAAGGTAAAGAGCAGCCAGTCGACGCTTTC
>DATBNA010000004.1:0-6359 GCA_036554545.1 Hyphomonadaceae bacterium | reverse complement strand
CTAACAGCGCGCTAGGGCGCGGTCTCTGACGCGAAAGGTCCGGAAGAAGCCCTGCCCGAAAGCTGAGGCGCCACGCCCTCTATGCCGCATCCGTTTCCGGGCCTATTGCATCCCCATGGCCGAATGGAGCGACCGGGCGATCTCGCTGGGGCTCAGGCGCTTTGGCGAGACCGGAGCGATCCTGGAAGTCTTCGCGCGTGGACAGGGCCGGCGGCGCGGCCTGATCCATGGCGGCGCGAGCCGGACCAAGCGCGCGCCCATGCAGGCCGGCAATACACTGGCCGTCACCTGGAAGGCGCGCATCGAAGACAGCCTTGGTTTCTTCTCCCTCGCCGAAACCGAGTTCGAGCGCGCCTCTGTCCACATGGCAAATGCCGAAGCGCTTGCCGCGCTTTCGGCGCTGACCGAAATCCTCGCCGCGGCTCTCCCGGAAGGCGAGGCGAAGCCGGCGCTCTACGACGCGGCCGAAACGCTGCTCGACCAGCTTTCCAATGACGATGTCTGGCCAGCGCTGTTCGTGCGTTGGGAACTCGGGCTTCTCACCATGCTCGGCTACGGCCTCGACCTGTCGCGATGTGCGCTTTCCGGCGCCAATGACGGTCTGACCCATGTGAGCCCCAAGACCGGGCGCGCAGTCCGCGGTTCGGAAGCTGGCGAATATCTCGACCGCCTGTTGCCGCTTCCTGCCTTCCTTATCCAGAACGCGGCGCCGGCGCTGCCTGTGGATATCCATGCAGGCTTCCGGCTGACCGGACACTTCCTCGCCAACCGGCTGTTTGCGGATTTGAACAGGCCTGTGCCCGATGCGCGCTTCCTGATGATTGACCGTCTGGAGAGGTCTGGCCGAGTCTCCTCAGTCTGATTCGAGAGATTGCGTATGGCAAAGAACACCACCATCGATCCGCCCGACAACGGCGGCGAGATCATCGAAGAGGTGATGTCGGAAGCGCTGTCCAAACGCTATCTGGCCTATGCGCTCTCGACCATCACGGCTCGCGCTCTGCCGGACGTGCGCGACGGACTGAAGCCGGTCCATCGCCGCGTCCTCTATTCGATGAGCCAGCTCGGCCTCACGCCCAACGGTTCGCATCGCAAGTCGGCCACCGTGGTCGGCGAAGTCATCGGTAAATACCACCCGCACGGCGACCAATCGATCTACGACGCCATGGTGCGTCTTGCGCAGGATTTCGCCACGCGTGCGCCGCTGGTCGACGGCCAGGGCAATTTCGGCAACATCGACGGCGATGCGCCGGCCGCGTTCCGTTATACCGAAGCCAAGCTCACCCCGGCGGCCATGCTTCTGCTGGAAGGCCTCGACGACGACGCAGTCGACTTCCGCGACACCTATGACGGCCAGCACAAGGAACCAGTCGTCCTCGCTTCCGGCTTCCCGAACCTGCTGGTGAACGGCGCCGCTGGCATCGCAGTCGGCATGGCGACCTCCATTCCGCCGCACAACCCGGCTGAATGCATCGACGCGGCCATCCACCTGCTCGATCATCCGCGCGCCAATGTGGACGAGCTGATGAAGATCATTCCGGGCCCGGACTTCCCGACCGGCGGACTGGTCGTCGAAACGAAGGAGGGCCTGCGCGAAGCCTACGCCACCGGTCGCGGCGGCGTCCGTATCCAGGCGCGCTGGCGCAAGGAAGACCTTGGCCGCGGCATGTGGCGTGTCATCGTCACCGAAATTCCCTACCAGGTTCAGAAGTCCAAGCTGATGGAGCGTCTGGCAGAGCTTATCGAGACGAAGAAGGCTCCGCTGCTCGAAGACGCGATGGACGAGTCGACTGAAGACGTCCGCATCGTCCTCACGCCCAAGTCGCGAACGGTCGAAGCCGAAGTGCTGATGGCGAGCCTGTTCCGTCAATGCGAGCTGGAGACCCGCTTCCCGGTCAACATGAACGTGCTGGACCATGGTGTGCCCAAGGTCATGGGCCTCAAGGAGATCCTGAGCTGCTATCTTGATCACCGCCGCGAAGTGATCGTCCGCCGCGCCAAGCACCGCCTCGGCAAGATCGAACATCGCCTGGAAGTGCTGGACGGCCTGCTCAAGGCATACCTCAACATCGATGAGGTCATCCGGATCATCCGCTACGAGGACGATCCCAAGGCCGTCATGATGAAGCGCTTCCGCCTGTCCGACATACAGGTCGAAGCCATCCTCAATATGCGCTTGCGCGCGTTGCGAAAGCTCGAAGAGATCGAGATCAAGCGCGAGCACAAGGAACTGTCGGAAGAAAGGTCTCAGATCCAGAAACTGCTCGGCTCAACCGACCGTCAGTGGACCGAAGTGAAGCGGCAGTTGAAGGCAGCGCGGGAAATCTTCGATCCGACGAAGAAACTCGGCCGCCGCCGCTCCAATTTCGGCGAAGCGCACGAGATCGACACCGACGCTGCGATCGAGGCCCTCATCGTCAAGGAGCCGGTCACGGTCGTGCTCTCCAACATGGGCTGGATCCGCGCGCTCAAGGGCCACAACCAGAAGCTTGACGATCTCAAGTTCAAGGAAGGCGATGAACTCGCCCTCTCGATGGAATGCCAGACGACGGACAAGGTCGTGCTGATGGCTTCAGGCGGCCGCGCCTTCACCATCGGCGCCGACAAGTTGCCCGGCGGGCGCGGCCATGGCGAACCCATCCGCCTCAACCTTGAAGTGCCGGAAGCCGAAAGCATCGTCGCCATGCTGGTGCCTGAGGAGAAGGGCAGGCGCATCGTCGCCTCGAGCAAGGGCTACGGGTTCATCGTGCCGGACGCCGAACTCGTCTCGTCCACGCGCAAGGGCAAGATCATCCTCAACGTCGGCGACGAGGAAGTGGCCGCCTGCGTGAAGGTCGCGGGCGACATGACCGCTTCAATCGGCGACAACCGCAAGATGGTCATCTTCAGGACGGACGAACTGCCGGAGATGGCGCGCGGCAAGGGCGTGAAGATCCAGGCTTTCAAGGATGGCGGCCTCGCCGACATCAAGACCTTCAACAAGGCTGAAGGCTTCTCTTGGATCGACAGCGGCGGCCGCCAGCAATCGAACGAGGACTGGAAGGATTGGGTCGGCAAGCGCGCCCAGTCAGGCCGCCTCGCTCCGCGCGGCTTCAACAAGAGCGGCAAGTTCAACGGCTAGCCCGGCCCAGCTCAAGCCGCATGAACACCCGCGTGTTGATGTCGAGAAACGTTGCCTGCTCGGCTTCCATTTCGCTCATCCATGGCAGGTAGTTCGTGCGCGGTACATCGACAAAGCCGAGCTTGCGGTAGAAGGGCGCGTTCCACGGAGGGTCGCGGAAGGTGGAGAGGTAGATCGCCTGCGCCCCGCGCCGCCTCCCGGCCGCGATGAACGCCTTCATCAGCGCCGCGCCGGCGCCTCTCTGCTGATAGGCCGTGTCGACATCAAGTTCGTGCAGGTAAGCATCTTTACCGCGCATCTCACCCATGATGAAACCGGCCGCGCGGCCATCCACTTCCGCTATGAAGGACAGTCCTTCCTCGATCGCCGTCAAATGGTCGCTGATCGCCACCAGCGCCATCATGTCGAGCGCGATAAGGTCCCAGCCTTCGAACAGTTCTCCGGCGCTGTCCTCGATCTCGTGCATGCGCGGAATGTCTGCAGACGTCGCCGCGCGGACCGAAACCGTCACGACGCCATCGATCCCTGCAGCGCCGCGAAGAAGCGGATGCCAAGCGGGCCCGAGCGCAGTGCATCCGCTGTTTCCAGCATGTGAACCAGCCGGTAGCGCAGCACGCGGAATTCCAGGTCTTCGTCCGCCAGCTTGCGCAGCACGCCTGCTATCGACCGGCTCACGGCGAAGTTCGCGGGGCGCTCGCCTTCGGTCTCCGGATAGACGTAGTCAGAATTGGTCGAGAGGCTCCACGCGCGGCTCGATATGTCGGCGGCCGCGGTCAGGTAATCCCTTGCCAGCCCGTCGAGCCCGGCGCCGTCCGCCGCGCGCCTGTCCAGTATGCCCGCCAGCGCGTCCGCTTCGCACGCCGCCACGGTCATGCCCTGCCCATAGGTCGGGTTGACGCTGCTCAGCACGTCCCCGACCGGCAGGAGGCCCTCAGGCCATTTCGCGGCCTCCCATGCCTTGCGGCGCGTCGCTGTCGCCTTGCGGAATGTGCGTACGTCGCTGGTAGGTTCGGCGTCCTTGATGCGTTCGTACACGGAGGTGTCGAACGCCTTCACGTACTCGCGCATCTCCTCGATTGTTTTCGGCGGCGTATCCTTGCCGCGCACGCCGACGGACAAGATCCATTGCCCGTCCTCGATCGGCAGCAGGAAGCCGAACTGCTTTCCCGGCGGGCCAGGCAGGAAGTAGAAGCCGGAGGCCTGAGTGCGGTATTTCTCCGGCCGGCGGAATCTTGCCGTCGTATAGGCAACGCCGATCTTCACGTCCTCGGTGGCGAACTCCGCATGACCGTCTTCTGTCAACTGGCGCAAAAGCGGCCCGTTCATGCCGCTTGCATCAACGACGAGGTCTGCCGCGATTTTCGTGCTGTCCTCCAGCTCGACGCCGGCGCAGCGTCCGCCCTCCACGGTGAAGCGCCTGACCGGCGTTTCATGGCGAAGGTTCACGCCCGGCAGGGCGGTCACGCGCTGGCGGACGATCGCCTCGTAGGCGGGCCGCGTCAGGCTTGTGACGGAAAAGCCGGCATCGCACTCATCCATCCAGCCGCCAAAGTCGAATACCTTGATGTCTCGCCCGACGCGCATTTCGACGGCGCCGGCGTCGTAGAATTGCCGGGTGACGCCCGGCAGCAGCCGCTCGAGGCTCTCTTCACCCGCCTTGAGAAGCTGGTGCGTGTGCGCGCCCTGGCCGACTCCCATGCGCACCGCCGCCGCGTCCGGCAGCGTATCGCGATCAAGGATGAGGACCGACGCAAACTGACGCGCCAGCGCCGCCGCCGCGGCCAGCCCGCCCATGCCGGCGCCCACGACTATTGCTGTCTTACCCAGTTTTGCCATCCGAATTCACCTTTTGCGGCCACCCTAGGGCTTTGGCGCAGCGGCTCCAAGGCTGCCACTGGATTCGCGTGCGCCATGCTGTAGTTTGGCGGCCAGCCGGGGAATCGGCGGGACGGATTTTACGAAGGGGCGCGGGTCGTGGAAATGCTGCCAGTCTACATCATTCTGGGCGTCGTCGCGCTCATCGTCATCATCTTCATCGCCATCTACAACGGCCTCGTCGCCAAGCGGCAGCAAGTCAACGAGGCCTTCTCGGGCATCGACGTCCAGCTCAAGCTGCGCCGCGAGCTGGTGCCGAACCTGGTCGAGACGGTGAAAGGCTACGCCGCCCACGAGAAGTCGACGCTCGACGCCGTTATCGCGGCGCGCAACGCCGCCGCAGCCGCGCAGGGCCCCGCCGCCATGGGCGCCGCCGAAGGCGCGCTCTCGAGCGCGCTGGGCAAGATGTTCGCGCTCGCCGAAGCCTATCCGGATCTCAAGGCCAGCAACAACTTCGTCCAGCTCCAGGGCGAGCTTTCCTCGATCGAGGACAAGGTCGCCGCCTCGCGCCGTTTCTACAATTCGTCGGTCGGCGACTACAACACCGCCATCCAGCAATTCCCTGCCTCGATGATCGCCGGCGGCGCCGGCTTCACGCAGCGCGAGTTCTTTGACGTCGGCGAGGCAGAGCGCGCCCAGCTCAACGTGGCGCCTGCGGTCAAGTTCTGATGGCGATAGTCGTCCGCGAGTTCATCCCGGGCGACGAAGCCGCATTCCGAGACATCAACCTCGAATGGATCGAGCGCTTCTTTGTCGTCGAGGACAAGGACCGCGAGACGCTGAACAACCCGAAGAAATACTTCCTCGATCCTGGCGGCGCCATCTTCATGGCCATGGACGGAGACGAGCCCGTCGGCGCCGTCGCGCTGATCGTCATGGGCGGCGGCTCGGTGGAGCTCTCCAAGATGGGCGTGCGCCCCGCAGCGCAGGGGAAGGGCGCCGGCCGCCGGCTGATCGCCGCAGCAGTAAACCGGGCTCGCGAGATGGGCATGAAACGCGTCTACATCGAGACCAATTCGATCCTCGCGCCGGCAATCAAGCTCTATCACGAGGCCGGCTTCGTTCCGCTGAAAGAGCGCATTCCCACACCGTACGTGCGCGCCGACGTCCAGCTGGAACTGTTGCTCTAGCGGGAACCCCTTTTCCTACCCGGCGTTCCGCCCCTGAACCCATTGAGGAGGTCCTCATGGACAGGAAATCCGCGCCCCTCGGAGAGCCGAAACCGCAGCCGAACCCGGCTCGGATCGAGCGCGGCGAGACCTCCGGAAAACGCCAGGGCGAACAGCACGCCTTCCCCGAGAATGAAGGGCTGGCGCGGCGGAGAACGCGCGAAGCCAGCGACATCGAACGTGCGGAAGGCGCG
>DATBNA010000393.1:0-3149 GCA_036554545.1 Hyphomonadaceae bacterium | reverse complement strand
GGCGCTGCAGGGATCGGTGTCGGTGAAACAAGGCAAGAAATCGACAGCCTATGTCTATGTCGATTCGAAGGGGCCCGAGCAGGCGAACTGCGACGAGTATCTCGGCAAATTGTCTGACGGCGTGAAGAACGCGACGCGACGCGCCCGCTTCATGAAGGTCAATCACGCGCTGGGATGCGGCGTGCGCAACATTCCTCTGATGCCGTTCCGCACGATTGCGGTCGACACTGACATCATTCCGATCGGGAGCGTGGTCTATGTTCCGGAGCTGCGCGGCCGCGCATTCGAAAATGAAGGCCGGGTTCTGGTGCATGACGGCTACCTGTTCGCCGGCGACCGCGGCGGCGCCATACGAGGCAAGCATATCGACGTGTTCATGACCGACACGCCCGAGACGCCGTTCGAGGACATCTTCGCCTCGACCAAGAGGCGCACCTTCTCGGCGCATATTGTCAACGCCGACCATCCGGCCGCACAGGCCGTGCGCGACGCGCAATCAGGCCAGTGCGGGCAGACGGCGTAACGTCGAATTGAGCCCGGCAGGCTGTATTCCACAGGCAGACATTCTCAGACGCCGCGGCTAGGATCGCTTCCAGTCAAAGACGAGGAAGCGGTCCCATGAGGAAGTTCATTGTTTCTGCGTTTGCCGCAGTAGCCTTGGCGGCTGCCGCGCATGCCCAAGCGCCCGCACGACTCGACGCCAATACCGCGACGGCCGCGCAGCTCGACACGGTGAGCGAGCTGACGGCGGCGCAAAAGCAGGCCATCACGTCGAAACGGCCCTTTGCCGGCGCCGCTTCGTTCGATGCTGCGGTCGGCGCCGGTCTCAGCACGGAGCAGAAGACAGCGCTCTATGCGAAGGTGTTCGTGCCGATCGACCTCAACAAGGCGACGCGTGAGGAGATCATGCTGATCCCCGGCATGACACGCCGCATGGCGCACGAGTTCGAGGAGTATCGGCCGTACACCTCGCTCGACCAGTTCAACAAGGAAATTGGCAAGTATGTCGACCAGAACGAAGTCGCGCGGCTGCGTTCATACGTTGTCCTGAAATAGTCAGGTCTTCTTTTTCGGAACGAGGCGCAGCGCCAGTAGCCCTGCGATAGCGCCTGAGTGGATCCACGCCATCGCCGGATCGAAGGCGGTGAGCACCCAGTGCGCAACGGTGAGAATGGCTGCGGGATAGATGAACCAGTGCAGTCGCCGCCACGCGGCCCTGAGCCAGCGAACAGAGGCGTTGTTGCTGGTGATGGCGAGCGCCAGGAAGATCGCAAAGGCGATCCAGCCGGTGAGCAGGCCGGGCTCGATACCTTCCTTGATGATGAGATCCGCATCAGCCTTGCGCATGACATAGGCGCCGAGGTGTCCGGCGGCATAGGCGAAGCTGGCGACGCCGATATCGCGACGGCGGTTTGCGAGCCAGACATTGAAACCGCCCTTCACGATGCGGCGCAGGGGCGTCACCGCCAGGGCCGCAATCAGCAGCCAGACCGAAATATCGCCGCTCCAGTGGATGAACTCGCCATAGGACATGGCGCCGGTTGCGTAGTTCGCGAGGATGAGCAGGCCGGGGATCGCAAGAACGATCCAGAGGAAAGGGGCGCTCGCCACCAGCTTCATGATCCTCCCTCCCTGCCCGCTTCGACCCGCCGCCACTGGACAGTATCGCCGGGTTCGCCGCAGATAACGGCCAACAAGAACACACTCTCGGGAGCGATGGGAATGAAACGCCTTCTTCTGGCCAGCACGATCCTTTTTGCCGCCGCCTGCGCAACGCCGACAGAGACTGCCGATGCGCCGGCCGCGCCGCAGCAGGCTGCAGCCACCCCTGTTCCGGCTGCACAGGCCGCCGCTCCGGCGCCTGCCGCGCCTGCTGCCCAGCCGGCGCCCGCCGCCGCTCCCGCACTGCCGCCGATCGTCCACACCGACTTTTCCAAAGGCGAGAACTGGCTGTGCCGGCCTGGCATCGCCAGGAACTATTGTGACGTGAACCTCGATGCGACCATCGTGAAGGCGGACGGATCGACGACGGTGGAAAAGTTCACGCCGAATCCCAACGCGCCCATCGACTGCTTCTATATCTATCCGACCGTGTCGCTGGACCCGAGTTCCTATTCAGACCTCGTTCCCGGCCCGGAGGAAATGAACGTCGTGAAGGCGCAGTTTGCGCGCCTTGGATCGAAGTGCCGCCTGTTCGCGCCGATGTACCGGCAGTTCACGCTCGGCGCGCTCCGCGCCCGCCGCAGCGGGTCGGCGGCGCCCGACACGCAGATCAATCCCGGCAGCGGCACGGCGGACGTGAACGATGCCTGGGCCTGGTACCTCGCCAACGAGAACAAGGGACGCGGCGTGGTGATCGTCGGCCACAGCCAGGGCTCGGGCCAGATCACGCGACTGATCTCGCAGATGGTCGACGGCAAGCCGGATCAGGCAAAGCTTGTGTCCGCCATCATCATGGGCTCGGCGGTGCAGGTGACCAAAGGCCAGGACACGGGCGGTTCGTTCAAATCGATTCCGGTCTGCAGGAAGGCGGAGCAGACCGGATGCGTGATCTCATTCTCGACCTATCGTGACAACGTTCCGCCATCGGAGACGGCAGGCTTCGGCATCGGCCGCGGCGAGAACAACGAAGCGATCTGCACCAGCCCGGCCGCGCTGGGCGGAGGCAAGGCGACGCCCAAGGCGTACTGGTCCACCTTCGGACGCGACGGAAACCGTGAATTCGTGAAGGGGAAGAAGATCGAGACGCCCTTCGTGATGACGCCCGGCCTCATCACCACGGAATGCGTGCGCAAGGGAAATCACCACTATCTGGAAGTCCGTCTTAACGCCGACCCAAGCGATCCGCGGACCGACGATCCGCTCACGGATGTGATGGCGCAGGGCAAGCCGGACCCGAGCTGGGGACTGCACCTCAACGACGCCAATGTCGGGATGGGCGATCTTGTCGACATCGTAGGTAAACAGGCCTCGGCCTGGGTGAAGAAACGTCCATAGGGAAAGGCAAACGTTCTCAGGAGCGTCAGGCATATCCCGCCCCGGAACTAGGGTGTTTCCCTTATTCGCATGGTTAACCGCGAACCATAGATTTCGCCGGTCACACTAAATCGTCCTTAGATGCTCCTCCCCGATTGTCGCAGCGTCGGGTC
>DATBNA010000515.1:0-2657 GCA_036554545.1 Hyphomonadaceae bacterium | reverse complement strand
AGCGCAGGAGGGCCTCGCAGCCGGCCTGCCAGGCGGTGATCCAGACAATCCCCTCAACCGTGGGCGGCCTGTGGCGCGGCCAGAAGCGGCGCACCGCCAGCGCGAGAATGCCCAGCGCGATGTGCAGTCTCAGGCAGGCTGAGACATCGCAGATGAGCCACAAGGGCGTGCGCGTTCTTCCTTTCATGGCCGGAAGTATCGCCCCGCAAAAAGGGGGCGGGGAAAACGCGCGTCAAATCCCCCGATTGTTTTCTGCTTGTGCTCTGAAATGGCTCACGAAGTTCTTCGCAGACGTGGTTTGAGACCGGCGGATTTCGAGCGGTTTTTTGCAGGGCGCCGCTATCTCACCGGGTCATCCTCGAGCAAACGCCTCCCCCATGGATGACCCGTTGAAGGCGCCTCTGGGGCTCGCCCCTCTTTGGCCCTTCGCGCCTATCTGAGCGCGTTGGCGACAGCTTCCATCCCGGGATCGCGGCCGGATGCGTATGCGGCGATGGTCCATGGCGCCGCAATATCGGGCCGGAGGCTGGAAACCGCGATCGGATTGCGGACGACGTCGCTTTGGCAGTCTCGAAACGCCTTGCAGCCATTTTCGTAGTCGTGGCGCTCGGTGGCCGGGGTGAGGAACCCGCGGCTATTGGGCAGATCTATGCCGCGGCCCTCGGCAAAGAAGATCAGCCGGTCCCCAACAGGCTCCCCGACAATCGTAACGCGTTCCGGTGCGGCCTGCTTGAGGTAGCCAACGCTGGCGATAGCGGCAGAGAGAGTGAAGGGGCTGGTCAGAACGAAGATGCGTCCGGGAACAAGTTTCGGCAGATCTTTCATCAAGCTTCGGGTCGTATTCAGATCACCGCCGCCATTCCAGCGCAGGTCGAGTACGAGATTCGTCGGGTCGGCTTCGCCGATCGCGGTTCTGATCGCCGCAATGGCATCGCTGATCCTGCGGTTCGGCGCGTCATTGTTGCGACGCAGTTCAACAACCATGCCGTTGAATTCTGGCGCGCTGCGCCAGCGGAAAGCCTCGTCGAAATTCTGCAGCGCCCATGGCGCCTTGTCGGCCGACAGAAGCGTTTTCCAGCTCCCTTGTTCAACCGGAGCAAGCTGCGGGAAGAAAGCCTGATCCGGTCGCAGCGCCGGTCTTGATGGACCCGGGGGTTCTCCAGCCAGTCTTCGTTCAATGATCTCCCCTGTCTCTTTCGCAAAGCGATAGGTCGCTGCATCGGAGACTTCAGCAAGTTCCAGGGCGGAAAGCAGGTGTGGGCTCTCGAACAGATTGAAGGCGAAGCGGTCGCGGAATGCGGCTTCGCCGCCCCACAGGCTGCGTCCGGCCGCGCGCAACTCTTCTATTGAATGGCCATCGATGCTGACCAAGCGCGCGCCCAGCAGGTCGGTGTGGGTGGTCGCGGCCCGGACGACGTAAAAGTCCTCGCCGAATACCGCCAGCCGCACCGGCACGCGGTTATAATAGCGAAGGATTGTCCCCAGCACGTAATGCGTGTGGCCGTTGTCAGCGAGGGCAGCGATACGGGCGAGCTCAAGATCGAAGTACGCCTGTTCTACCGTGGCAACCTGCTTCTCGAGCGCCGCAAGTCGCCGTTCGGCCTCTGCACGCGCGCTGGTTGAATAGGATTTGTCGCGTCCGAGCATCTGCTTCCGGAAGATCATGAGATCTTCGGCCCGGGCGGCAGCGCCTTCCTGTTTTCGAACGATACTCGACGCCGCCGGCGCGTGCTGTGCGGACAGCTGGCCCGCAAAAATGGCCGTAAGGGCCAGAACAAAAATCGAAGCAGCCCCGTAGCGACCCATCGCCACCGCCCTCCTTCAACTAAGACAATAGTTTTTGCTGGAAAGTGAGCGCCAGGCAATAGTTAGCTGCATATTCAGACGAAAAAATTTGTATGGGATCTGGGCAACCCGGGAGCGCGTCAGCTCTTCGTCACCGTCTTGGCGTTGAGGAATTCGCGCATGCCGACGGCGGCGAGTTCGCGGCCGTGGCCGGAGGCCTTGACGCCGCCGAAGGGCAGGCGCGGGTCGGAGACAACCATGCCGTTGATGGCCGTGAAACCGGCTTCGATTCCGTCAACGAAGCGGGCTTCTTCTGTGGCATCGCGGGTCCAGACGGATGAGCCGAGGCCGAAGCGTGTGGCGTTGGCGAGCTTGATCGCCGCGTCGATGTCGCGGACGCGGAAGACCGAGGCGACCGGGCCGAAGAGTTCTTCGGCATAGGCCGGGGCGGATTGCGGGATGTCGGCCAGCACGGTCGGTTCGTAGAACGCGCCTTTGCCGGAAGGGATCTTGCCGCCGGTGAGGCATCTGGCGCCGGCCCTGATCGAGTCTTCCACCTGCTTTGCGAGTTCGTCGCGAATCTGCGGCGTCGCCAGCGGTCCGACGGCGTTGGCGCGATCCATGGGATCGCCGACCTTGAGCGCCTTCATCGCGGGAACGAAGCCTTCGACGAACCTGTCGTAGACATCGGCGTGGATGATGAAGCGTTTCGAGGCGATGCAGGACTGGCCGGTGTTCTGGATGCGCGCGGTGACGGCTGTGCGGATTGCGAGGTCGATGTCCGCACTGGGCATGACGATGAAGGGATCGGAGCCGCCGAGTTCGAGCACGGTCGGTTCGTAGAAGGCGCCCCTGGAAAGAGATGGGCCGGC
>DATBNA010000378.1:0-2749 GCA_036554545.1 Hyphomonadaceae bacterium | reverse complement strand
GCGAAGGAGCTGGGCGTGGTGATCCCTGTCTCGATCTTCGAGAAGGCGGGGCCAGCCTACTACAACTCACTGGTGATGGTGGATGCTGATGGGACGCCGCTCGGCGTCTATCGCAAGTCGCACATTCCCGATGGGCCGGGCTACCAGGAGAAGTTCTACTTCCGTCCGGGCGACACCGGCTTCCGTGTCTGGGACACGAAGAAGGGCAGGATCGGCGTCGGCATCTGCTGGGACCAATGGTTCCCCGAAGCGGCGCGCGCCATGGCGCTGATGGGCGCGGACGTGCTGCTTTATCCGACGGCCATCGGCTCCGAGCCGCATGATACCGGCCTCGACACTGCTGCGCGCTGGCGCAAGGCGATGCTGGGTCATGCTGTTTCCAACGTGACGCCGGTCGCGGCCGCCAATCGCGTGGGCGATGAAGGCGGACAGGTTTTCTACGGCACGTCGTTCATTTCCGACCACACCGGCGAGATCATCGCCGACCTCGACCGCAAGCAGGAAGGCGTAATCGTCGGAACCGTCGACATGGACGAGGTTGATCGTGCGCGGGCCGCGTGGGGTTTCTTCCGTGACCGGCGGACGGATCTCTACGGTCCGCTGATCGGTGGTCAGTCCGAAGAGGGCTGACCTGCTGCGGCGGGTAGTTCCGAAACATTCTCCGACTTGGCGGCGACATTGCGCATCCGCCGCTTCTCGCGCTCGCGCAGCTCGTCGGAGAAGGCGCTGGCGAAGATGCCCGTCGGGAGCGCCACCACGCCGATGCCGGCGAAGGCGATGATCGAGGCGGCGATCTTCCCGCCGACGGTTGTGGGGAAGATATCGCCGTAGCCTACGGTGGTCAGCGTTGCGATCGCCCACCAGATCGAGCGGGGGATGGAGGCGAAATCGCTGCGGCCCTGTCCGACGCCCTCGATGAAATAGAGCAGGACGGCGGCGATGAAGACCAGCGCAAGGGCGACGGCCAGCGCAGTAAGCAGCTGGCTGCCGGCGCGTTTCAGTGCTGCGCCGAGAACCTCGAAAGCCGGGATGAAACGCGCAATTTTCAGCAGGCGCACCAGCCGCAGCACGCGCAGGAACATCAGCATGCTGTCGTCCCCGTTGTGGGGGAACATCAGCCAGATCAGTTCGGGCAGGAAGGCGGCGAGGTCCGCCAGTGCGTACGGCGAGAAGATATAGCGCAGGCGTCCTGCCGTTCCCTTGTGGCTGGGATTTTCGCCGGCGATCCAGATGCGGAGGACGTATTCAACGGCAAATGCCCCCAGCACGACGAAATTCAGGAGGGACAGCCAGACACGGGCGTCGCCCTGGATCAACGGCTCGGTCTCAAGTGCAAAGAGCAGGAAAGACAGGAGAACCAGTGCAACAATGGCCGTATTCGCCCTCGACAAGCCGGGCCTGTCACGCGCAGATGGCTCCATCTCGCGATAGAGGCGATGCCGCAGACCGAACTGCACAGCAACCTGATGAGCGACGACCATTGAAGCGCTTCCCGGGGCCATTTTCTAGCACAGCCGCCGCGGTCCTGGCGATTGCGCCGGTGCATCACAGGACGGCGGAATGACGCGCGCGCTGGTGTTTGATTCGGGCGTCGGTGGGCTGACGATTGCGGACGAGATCCGCCGCGCCGCGCCGGACTGGATCGTCGACTATGCGGCGGACTCGGGCTTCTTCCCCTACGGCGTCAAGACGGACAGCGAGTTGCGGGCGCGCCTGCCCATGCTTTGCGCAGCGCTGGTGGAACGGGCGAAGCCGGACGTGCTGGTCATAGCCTGCAACACCGCGTCGACGCTGTCGCTGGCTGACATTCGCGCAAGGGTCGCCGTTCCGGTGGTGGGAACCGTACCAGCGATCAAGCCGGCGGCGGAGCAGACACAGACCGGGGTCATCGGAATACTGGCGACGCCCGGCACAGTGCGCCGCGCCTATCTCGACGACCTCGAGCGCCAGTTCGCCGCGGGCAAGACAGTGATCCGGCGGGGCTCGGCGGGGCTGGTCGACATTGCCGAGCGCGCGGTTCGGGGGCAGCCAGTCGACCAGGAGCAGGTCGCCTATGGGGTGAAGCCGCTTTTTGAGGGATCAGACGGGGGACGGATCGACATTGTCGTGCTGGCCTGCACGCATTTCCCGCTGATTCGGGACGCGATCCAGAAAGCGTGCCCGCCCAATGTGAAGCTGATTGATACCGGTGAAGCGGTGGCCCGGCAGGCGTTGCGTGTGGCGCCGCAGACGCCGCGGCCGACAGGAGAGGCAGTCGCCTACGTGACAGGCGGGGCGGCGAATCGCGCTGCAATGGCGCCAGCGCTGAAGCGTTTCGGCTATGATGTAATCGAGGTCGTCGACCTCTGACTTTGGCTCGGGGAGGGGGATTTGAAGAGCTACAAACCGGACGACAGGCAGACTGTTGTGCCGCGTCTTTTTGCCAAGGACGTCGAAGGGCTTGTCGGTTTCATCAAGGCCGCGTTCGGCGCGAAGGGCCGGTTGCTGCCCGATCGACCGACGGAGCTCGTGATCGGCGATTGCGTGATCATGGTCGCCGACGGCGGCAATGTGCGCAAACCGACGTCTTCCGGCTTTTACATCTACGTGCCTGACGCCGACAAAGCCTGGGCGCGCGCCGTGAAGGCCGGGGCCAAAAGCTCGCACGAGCCGCATGACACGCCTTGGGGCGACCGGCGGGCGATCGTCAACGACGCCTGGGGCAATCACTGGCAGATCGCAACGCATGGCGGTGCGAAGGGGCGTTGAG
>DATBNA010000376.1:0-3040 GCA_036554545.1 Hyphomonadaceae bacterium | reverse complement strand
CTGCAGAACTACGCCATCCAGCGCTTTGGCGAGGAATCGGGCGCGGCGGTGGTGATCGATGTCGCGACCGGCCATGTGGTCTGCATGATGTCGAACCCGGCGCCGGATCCCAATCTGTTCGTGTCCGGCATCCCGACGGGTCCCTACAACGAGCTTCGCAACGACGAGCGCGTGCCTCTGCTGCACAAGGCCTATGACGGCGTCTACAACCCGGGGTCGACGTTCAAGATCGTCGTCGCGGCCGCAGCGATGGAGTCCGGCCGCGTGCATCCCGAAGACACCATCTACTGCGCCGGAAAGGCCTGGTACTACAACCGCTTCTACCATTGCCACAAACCCGAAGGGCATGGCCGCATGAATCTGCGGAGCGGCATGGCGCAGTCCTGCGACTGCTATTTCTATCATATCGCCGAGCGCACCGGCATCGAGCTCATCGCCGAGATGGGCAAGCGGTTCGGTTTGCACCACCGGTACGAGCTTGGGCTGACCGGCGGCAAGATGGGGGTAATGCCGAACGATGAGTGGAAGCGCAACAATCCGCGCATCAAGGAGCAATGGTACGCCGGCGACACGATCAGCGCCGCCATCGGCCAGGGTTATGTTCTTGCAACGCCGTTCGAACTGGCGGTGATGACGGCGCGTGTCGCCGGTGGTCCATCGATGCCGAATCCGCAACTTGTCGTCAGCGGCTTCCCGGTGCCTGACCAGACGATCCGTCCGCTCGGCGACATTTCGCAGAGGACACTCGACCTGGTGCGTGACGGCATGGTGGCCGTGACACACGGCGGCACCGCCACGCGGCAACAAAGCCTCGATCCGAACAACGAACTGCCGGCCCCCTATACTGGCGCGCGCATGGCCGGAAAGTCAGGCACCGCGCAGGTGATCGATCTCAGCGGCCGGCGGGACGCCAGAGGCCGTGCGATTTCGAACGATGACCTGCCGTGGCGGCTTCGCGACAACGCGCTCTTCGTCGCCTATGGGCCCACCGACAAGCCGCGCTATGCCTGCGCCATCCTGGTGGAGCACGGCGTTTCCGGCTCGAGGGCGGCCGCGCCGATCGCGCGAGATCTCCTTGCGCACGCGCTGAAATTCGACCCGGGCGCGCACAAGCCGTTCGAGCCCCAGAAACGCGAAGTCGCCACGAACGAGTCCAAGCGCACATGATGCTCCGCAAGGACAGCCTCCTCTACAAGATGACGCAGCTGCACTGGTTCATGCTGCTGACGGTGGTCGCCATCGCGGCGTTCGGCACGCTGATCCTGTTTTCGGCGGCCTCGAGCGCACACAACCTGCAGACCGGCCTGCCGGATGTTCATGCCGAACTTGCCTTCAATCATGCACTGCGATTTGGCGTGATGCTTGTGGTGGCGCTGCTGGTGGCGCTGTGCCCGCTGCGGCTGTGGGCGGCTCTGGCCTATCCTGCCTATGGCGTGGGCGTGATCATGCTGCTCGGCGTCGAACTGGCGGGCGTCACCGTCAACGGAGCCGAACGCTGGCTGGAGGTCGGGCCGATCCGGCTGCAACCGTCCGAGCTCATGAAGATCGCAGTGCCGCTCGCGCTGGCGCGCTTCTATCACCAGATGTTCGCCATGGGCCGCAACGCGCTGTGGGTTCATTTCTGGGCGTTCGTGATCGTGGCGGTTCCGGTGGGCTTCGTGCTGCACCAGCCCGACCTCGGCACCGGCCTGATGATCCTCGGGACGGGATGCGCGGTGATCTTCTTCGCCGGCGTCAGCCTGCGGGTGGTGACGGCTCTGCTCGTGCTCCTCGCGGTCTCGGCGCCGCTCGCCTACTTCTTCGTGCTGCACGACTACCAGCGCCAGCGTATCGAGACGATGTTCAACCCGGAGGCCGATCCGCAGGGCGCGGGATACCAGATCCAGCAGGGGCTCATCGCCGTCGGTTCGGGCGGGATCGCCGGCAAGGGGTACATGGAAGGCGCCCAGAAGGAGCTCGACTACATCCCCGAGCAGCAGACGGACTTCATCTTCACCATCATCGCGGAGGAGTTCGGTTTCTTCGGGTCGCTGGCGGTGTTGTTCGCCTGGGGCATCGCGCTGGTGCAGGGGATGGGGATAGCGGGCAATTCGCGAAGTACCTTCGGGGGTCTCGCAGCGGCAGGGTTCGTTTCGACCCTGTTCCTCTACGTATTTATCAACATCGGAATGGTGATCGGCCTGCTGCCGGTCGTTGGAATCCCATTGCCGCTAATCTCGTATGGCGGCACGGTTATTGTCACGGTCATGGTGGGATTCGGTCTATTGATGGCTGTACACCTCAACCGTGCGAACGATATGACCCTTCGCGGCCTGGTCTGATCCGGCGGCCGCAAGGCCGTCAGTTCTCAGGGGTGCAGGGACTTCATGACCATCGCAGGACGTGTCGACCGCAAGAGCGAGACCTGGTCGTCGCGCTTCGGCTTCATCATGGCGGCGGTGGGCTCGTCCGTCGGACTGGGCAATATCTGGCGGTTCACCTACACGACCGGCGAGAATGGCGGCGGGGCGTTCGTTCTCGCCTATCTCGGCTTCATCCTCATGATCGCCTTTCCGCTGCTGGCGGCGGAGTACGCCATCGGGCGGCGCTCAGGACATTCGGCGGTCGAGAGCGTGCAGGCGCTGGCGCGGGTTTCAGGCAAGAGCGAGCTGTGGGGCGGGGTAGCGTGGCTGGGATCGCTGGCGGCGTTCTTCATCCTGACTTTCTATTCGGTCGTATCCTCGTGGTTCATGGCCTATGTGCCGATCGCGTTTTCGGGCGCGTTCGCGGATGGCGTGGGCTCGGTCGAGGTTTCAGCGCAGCGCTTTGCGGATGTGACGTCTGACCTGCCGCTCCTGCTGGGGTGCCTGGCGATCTTCATCGGCGCTGCCGTGGTCGTGGTGGGACGGGGGGTCAAGCGCGGCATCGAGCGGGCCTCGACTATCCTCATGCCGGTGTTCGTGGCGCTGTTCCTCCTGTTGCTGGGCTTCTCGGCAACCGAGGGCGCGTTCGGGGAAGCACTGGGGTTCCTGACCAGCGTGCGGCTGGAGGATTTCTCCTT
>DATBNA010000367.1:0-3039 GCA_036554545.1 Hyphomonadaceae bacterium | reverse complement strand
TCAATGGCGATGTGCGCCTCGGCGAAGTGCTGATCGTGGTAGCCGATGGCGGAAGCACGGATCGCACACGCACCATCGTCCGCAATTTCGCCGTCGATTCCCCGAACGTTGTCCTGCTGCACAACCCGAAGAAGCTGCAATCGGCGGCGGTTAACCTTGCCGCGCGGACTTACAACGCCGGCCGGCGCTACATGGTCCGGTGCGACGCCCACGCGGTCTATCCAGCCGACTATGTGATGCAGGTCGCGGAATCGCTGGCGCGGCGCGGGGTCGCATCACTCGTTGTTCCGATGGATGCCGAGGGGAAGACCTGTTTTCAGAAGGCCAATGCCTGGATCGTTGATACCCCGCTGGGATCGGGCGGCTCTGCCCATCGCGGCGGACGCAAGTCGATGTTTGTGGACCATGGCCACCATGCCGGCTTCGACCTCAAGACCTTCCTGCATGTCGGCGGCTACGACGAAAGCTTCTCCCATAACGAGGATGCAGAATACGACAGGCGGCTGGTGCGCTCCGGTGGGCGCATCTTTCTCGATGCCGATATCCGGCTGGCTTACCTGCCGCGCGCGACGGTCGGCAACCTCGCTCGCCAGTATTTCAACTACGGCAAGGGCAGGGCGCGGACGATCCTGAAGCATCGCGAAGTACCCAAGCTCCGCCAGCTCATTCCTCCTGCCGTCTTGATTGCATGCGTCCTCGGCATCGCTCTGGCGCCCCTCGTGCCGTGGAGTCTCCTCTTTCCCGGTGGCTATCTCGCCGTGCTTGCTGCGGCGTCGCTGGCGATGGCGATCAGGAAACGCTCTGCCTGCGGCCTGCTGGCAGGCGTCGCGTCAGCGACGATGCACATGTCCTGGTCAGCGGGGCTTTTGAAGCAGCTCTTCCTCTCGAAGCGCTAGACGGCGGCACCACGCCGCTCCTTCACCTCATTCGACGTACGCTCGACGCAAGCTGACCGGCTGGTTTTGTCCCATGCCGCTAGGCGATCGCCCCGAAGCGATCGCTGCGTCGGGAAGTCGCGACGCCGCAAGCCGCTCCGAGGAGCAGTGCATACAGCCACGCGATGCTTGGAATATCGAGCGAAGTATCAGAAATGCCGTGCAACAACAGGAAGACGCCTGCTGCAACGGCAAGACGAAGGAAGGTGCGCGGCATGCCTTTACTGCCCAGCGCTGTGAATATCTGGAAGTAGATGGCGGCGATGATCAGGATGATCGCCCCCGCCCCGATCGCGCCGGCCTCGACGAGCCAGTGCAGGAACACGTTCTGGGCGCCGCCCGGGGCGAGCATGGCCTTCGCGTTCCAAAGCGTTGTAGCGCGGTCGCCAACGGACTCGATCGAGCCGATGCCGTAGCCTTGCAGCGGCCGCTCCAGCCACGCGTCGAAGTAAGCCATGAAGCGCTGCACGTGCGGCGGCGTTTCGGAAAGGCCAACGCCCAGCGCGACGCTTTCGTCGTGAAACCAGGCGAGATAGACGCCCCAGCCCGCAAGACCTAGTGCAACCAACGGCGCGAGGCGCGCCAGGATGCGCATCAGGATGCTGCGGTGCGTGCGCTCGAGAATGGCGTGCAGGTCCCACCACGCGTGCCCGATCATTGTGGCGGCGATGAAGATCGCCCCGACCAGCGACCCAACGGCAGCGAGACAGGTAAGCGAGAACGCCATCAGCAGGATGCCGCCGAGCCCGTGACGCAGCAGGTGGTCAATCATCGCGGACCGGGCCAGAGCCTTGGCGTCCATCTGCTTGAGAACGTGCAGGACACGGGACCAGCCCACGACTGCCAGTAGCCCGAACATAAGTGAGGCCTCGGCCGGCGTACGGAAGGCGTCGGCGATCGTCACCTGGCCTGTGCTCGACAGAACGGCGCTGGCCTGGCTGAAAAAGATCATGATGCAATAGCCGAACGAACTCAGGATCAGCGCAGTCCACGCAATGTCGAGCGCGCCGCGGCTGCGGGCGCATATGTACCCGATCGACCACATGGCGCCCGCCGCAAAGAGGCTCGCCAGCTCCGGCGCGGCCTTGTCCGGCGAGCTGATGAAGCCGGTCAGAGCCAATGTCCAGACCAGCACCATGCCAACCATCATTCCGGTCGTGACCTGTCGTGGTCCGGCCAGCACGAGACTCGCGACTGCGCAGCCCAGCAGAGATGCAGACAGCACGAGCGTTGCGATGGGTTGTGTTGCGCCTGAAAGGAGATGCGCGACAGTCAGGACGGCAATCGCGGCAAGCGGCGGAATGAAATCGCGGCGTCGGGTGATGCCCCGAGACCTGTCGGCGGCATCCTTCCACGCACCAACGGTTTCCGTGGATTTGCTGTTCATCCGACCGCCTCTGGCCCCACAGGACAGGATAGGCCGACGCAAGTCTGAGTCCATTTGCCGGTTTGATTAACGAAAAATTCTAGTCGCCCGACACGGCGTGTGGCGCGCTTGCGGCTTCGACTTTTCGCGTACTGCGTGTGCTGAATTGGTGCATGCCGCGAGACGGTTTGCCCGCGCTGTCGCGGATAGCATCCGAAATCAGGGTTGCGAGTTCGCCGCGCGGCGCAATGAAAGTGTCAGCTGGAAGACCGAGAAGACGCACGCGGCATTTGTCAATCGCGGTGCGGTCGGCAGCGAGGCGCTCGATCAAGGCCGGCAGGGTCGAGCCGAGGTTTTCATCGAGCGTGAAGCCAACATCTCGCTCTTCGATCCATTTCGCTGTTTGAGTCCCGCTCGGGGCGATCGGCGGCACGCCGTAGTAACCACCTTCGTAAAGGCGGTTGGGCAGCAGCCAGACCGAGTTGAATCCTGCCTCCATGAAGTCGCCCGCCCAAACCACATCGAGGCCGGCATAGATCCGCGCCAGGTCTTCCGGCGCGCGGTAGCGGCCGTGGAAATGAACGTTACTAATACCCTGTATTCTATGATGAAAATCAGGTATTTCGGTAAGCGCTGGCATGCCGTGCATGACGATCTCGACGCTGTCGCCCAGCTTGCGCGCAAGATCCAGCAGCAGGCCGAAACTCCGCCAGCAGCGCAGCACGCCAACCCAACCGA
>DATBNA010000311.1:0-4159 GCA_036554545.1 Hyphomonadaceae bacterium | reverse complement strand
CAGCCGTAAAGCGATTGTTGGCAGAAGGCTGAATCATTCGCCCTTGAACACCGGCTCGCGCTTTTCGAGGATGGCGGCGACGCCTTCCTCGTGATCCTTGGTGTGGTGCATCAGGCCCTGCGCGGCGGCGGACATTTCCATGATGGTGTCGTAGCTAGCCTGCGTGCCCTGGCGCAGGAGCTGCTTGGCCACGCGCAGCGATTGCGGCGGCTGTTTTGCAATCTGTGTCGCAAGCGCCATGGCTTCAGCCATGAGCTGGTCGCCGGGGACGACCTTCGAGACGAGGCCCCAGTCCTTCGCCGTGTTTGCGTCGATTAGGTTGCCGGTGAAGAGAAGCTCGCAGGCGCGGCTCATGCCGATCACGCGGGGCAGCAGCCAGGCGCCGCCGTCGCCGGGGATGAGGCCGAGCTTCAGGAAAGTGACGCCATACCTGGCGTTGTCGGACGAGATGCGGATGTCCGCCATGCAGGCGACATCGCAGCCCAGGCCGATGGCGGCGCCGTTGACGGCGGCGATCAGCGGGATCTCGAGATTGTAGAGGGCGCGCACGATCATGTGCACGCCGTTCTTGTAGGCGTCGCGCACCTCGGCGGGGTTGCCGGCGAAGGAGCCGACGCGGTCGCGCATCGCCTTGACGTTGCCGCCGGCCGAGAAGCCCTTCCCGGCGCCGGTCAGGATGGCGCAGCGGAGCGACTTGTCCGCGTTGATCTGCGCGCAGGCATCGCGCACCGCCTCGCCGTCGCCCGGCTCGCCCAGCGCATTCATGGCGTCCGGACGGTTCAGTGTGAGGATGGCGATGGGGCCTTTTTTCTCGAGCGTGATCATGGGCGGGTTCCTGCTGGCAGCGAGTTTGAGTGGGCTCTAGCGAATGCGGGTTCGGCTGTCACGCGCAGCTTCCGGCAGTTGAAGAGGGCATAGGCGGTCAGGCTCTTGACCCATGCTTCCTCTGGTCATCCCTGGCCAAGCCGCGCAGCGGCGCGTGCCGGGGATTCCGGTTGGTTGCTTCTGTGGGAAAACGAGAGAGTTCCATCGCCCATCGAACAGAGATTCCCTGGATGCGCAGCTTCGCCGCTTACCCGAGGATGACCCGTAGAGTGGTAAGGCCTACTTCGTCCGTTCCTTGAGCGGATAGGAGATGATGATCGTCAGCGGCTTGTCGCCGAGCTGTTTGATGCCCACGACCGCGCCAGAATAGAGATAGGCTGCCGTGCCAGGGCCGATCCGCAGGGATTTTCCGTCCGAGGTCACTTCGCCCTCGCCTTCGAGAACGTAGTAGACCTCATCATGGTCGATAGGATGGAGGCCGATGGCGGCGCCGACATGGAGCGTGCGCTTGCGGAACTCCATGGACCGCTTCGGGGCGACATCGCTGATGCGATAGGCCGTGCTCATGCCGATGGCGCCGTGGGGCGGCGGCTCGTCGCGGACCACGGTCCTTTCATCGACCACGACCATGGGGCCGACCGCCTGTGACGATGGCGTCTGCGCCGAAGCGCAGGCGGAAAAGGCGGCGATGGCGGCAAAGACGGCGAGGCGCTTCATCGGAATCTCCGGCTGGCAGGCAGGAAGATAGTCCGCATGTTTACCGGTGTCAGTGGTCAGCGCGTAGCGGCGGTCTAACGATTCGACAGCTCCGTGTACCGCCGCAGGTGCCAGTCGGTGTTGCCGAACTGGCTTTCGATCATGGTCACGCGCTTGAAGAAATGGCCGACGTTGAGTTCGTCCGTCATGCCCATGCCGCCGTGGATCTGCACTGCTTCCTGGCTGATCAGCTTGCCGGCCTTGCCGATCTGGACCTTGGCGCCGGACGCCGCGAGCTTGCGCTGGCGATCAGCCTCTTCGAGCTTCAGCGTGACCATATAGGTCATCGAAATCGACTGCTCCGCTGCCATAAACATGTCGACCATCCGGTGCTGCAGCACCTGGAAGTTGCCGATGGGCTGGCCGAACTGCTTGCGCGTCTTCGAATACTGCAGCGTCGCTTCGTTGAGCACCTTGAAACAACCGATCGCCTCGGCGCAGAGCGCGGCGATGGCTTCATCGACCACCTTCTCCACCAGCGGGAAGCCGCCGTCTACTTCGCCGATCACTGCATCAGCGCCGACAGAAACATTCTCGAAATAGACTTCCGAGGCGCGCAGGCCGTCGACCGTCGGATAGTCGCGCGTCGAGACGCCCTTGGCGTTCTTCGGCACGAGGAAGAGCGTGACGCCCTTCGTGTCGCGCTGGCCGCCCGAGGTGCGTGCAGTGACGATGAGGTGCGAAGCGAACGGCGCGCCGATCACCACGGCCTTGTGGCCGTTCAGCGTGAAGCCCTTGCCGTCCTTCTTCGCTGTCGTCGACACATCATGCAGGTCGAAGCGGCTCTTCGGTTCGGAACAGGCAAACGCATAAATGCGCTCGCCGCCGATCAGCGCCGGCAGGTTCTCTTCCTTCTGCGCATCCGACCCGCCATGGCGCAGGAATCCGCCACCAATGACGACCGTCTGCAGGTAAGGCTCGATGACGAGGCCCTTCCCGAACTCTTCGGAGATGATCATCGCCTCGACCGGGCCGCCGCCGAAGCCGCCGTCGGCTTCAGGGAAGGATGCGCCCAGCAGGCCGAGCTCGGCAAACTGCGCCCACATCTTTGGCCGCCAGCCGGCTTCCGATTTCGCCACCTTCCGGCGCGTCTCGAAGTCGTACTGCTCGCGGACGAGGCGGGCGACCGTGTCGCGCAACATGTCCTGTTCGGAAGTGAAGGCGAAATCCATGAAACAGAGCTCCTTGCGACCCTTCTAGGCCGGTGTTTCTCGGTCGTGCAACTGGGGTCAGGCTGGCGCCTCGGCTGGCGCGACCTTGGGTCGCCGAGGGCGCTTGCGCATGGCGATCCAGATTTCAGCAATGATCAGGTTGGGGACCCAGCAAATCCACGCAATGACCGTGTAGGCCGTGACGAATTCGAGGTCGAAAACGATGGAAGCAGGCAGGTAGAGCCGCAACGTCACCGCTGCCAGCGTCAGCGCGAACGAACGGATCATCCAGCGTTCGTGGGAGGTAAAGTCCCGCCTCAGCGCGGCCGCCCACGCCATGACGGTGGCAAACAGCCAGATGATGGCCAGCATGAAGAACCCCCAGCCAGCAACCGGCCCCGCCGTTGAAGACAGGGCGATGGATCCGCCCGCCGCACCGCCGATAAGACAGGAGGCGATATAAAAGCGCCCCAGCCAGCGATGAACGCCGGGGGCTTTCTGGCGAAGCACGCGCAGGAACTGGAAGGCGCCAAGGATCATCGCGACAGCTGACGCCGCGATGTGAAGCTGCAGCCCGTAGGGCGAGAACATCGGGTTTGTCAGCGGCAGTTTTTCGAAGCCGGTGAAGACGTGGAAAAGCGCATAGCCGCCGACCCCGACGGATAGCAGGGCGATTATCCCCCAGGCTGCGTGGGTTCCGATGCTTGCGGCGCTCATCCCGGCCTCCCTTGACCCCTCTGGCGGGGGCTATCTATGCCGGACGCTAACATCTAACGACCCCTTGCGCACTCGGAGGCCGATCAAAGGCCGAGAACCATCTTGGCTATGATGTTGTGCTGGATCTCGTTGGACCCGCCGTAGATCGAAGTCTTGCGCATGTTGGCGTACATGGGCGCCGCGAGATGCGCGTATTCCGGCCCGATCGGATGCTGGTTGTCGCCGTCCTTTGGGAAGCCGCGGAAATAGGGCGCGCCGTAGACGCCGACCGCTTCCAGCGTCAGCTCGGTGATGCGCTGCTGGATCTCGGTGCCCTTGATCTTGAGGATCGAGCTTTCAGGCCCCGGCCCCCTGCCCTGGCTTTCGCGCGCGAGCGTGCGGAGCTCGGTGTATTCCAGCGCGGAGAGATCGATCTCCAGTTCAGAGATCTTCTTGGCGAATTCCGGATTGCGGATGATCGGCTCGCCCTGGTCGAGTTCGACAGAAGCGATCTGGCGCAGGCGCTCAATGCCCTTCTTGGAGCGGGCGACGCCGGCGATGCCAGTTCGCTCGTGCGCGAGAAGATACTTTGCGTAGGTCCAGCCTTCGTTTTCCTTGCCGACAAGGTTCTCGACCGGGACCTTCACGTCCGTGAGCCATGTCTCGTTGATCTCGCGGCTGCCGTCCATGGTGATGATCGGGCGGACTTCCACACCCGGCGTCTTCATGTC
>DATBNA010000275.1:0-19922 GCA_036554545.1 Hyphomonadaceae bacterium | reverse complement strand
GGGAAGGCGGTCGAAGGCGCCGCCAGCGGCCCAAGCGCGAAGGAGGCCGGATCGCCCGCTCGCACTTCGAACTCCTCCTCGCGCCACTCGAAGCCGAAGGCGATGTTGAGGTCGGAAGCGAAGCCGACGGGAAGTCCGTAGCCGAAGTCGAGGTTGAACAGGTTCTCGATCTGGCCGTAGCCGCCCGGGTTGAACGAGGTCGGCGTGTTGGGACCAAGCGAGGCGTTGATGGTGTTGTTGATGAAGAAGTCGGCCTGGTTGTCGCCGTACCTGTAGCTGACATCGTAATTGAGGCCTGCAACCCAAGGCACCTCGCCGCGCAGGCCGACCGCGATCGACATGTCCTCCAGTTCGCCGCCGAAGCTCGGCGTGAAGCCGCCCGGGAACAGCTCGACAAAGGAGAAGCAGTTCGGGTTGGCGGTGACTGCTGCAAGGATGGCCGGGTTAGGCAGCAGGCCGCCGCCCGCCGTGAGCGGGATGCCGGCCGGGCAGTCGCCGGCCGTGTTGACGGAAAGGTCGCCGACCAGAACGGACGGTACGCCGGCCGGGTCTGCCGCGCCTGTAGCAGGGTTGACCAGCGGGCCGGCATAGACGCCTGGCCTGTTGGTCGGGTTGCGGAAGTAGAAGCCGCCTTCCGTTTCGCGCTGGGCGTAGTTTCCGAAGGCGTAGAACTCGTGCTTGTCGGTCAGGTCCACGCCGAAATTGGCGTAGAGCTTGAGGTCGCCTCTGATTTCCGGCTGCCCCCACACTTGCGCCGGGTCCGCGACGGCGGTGTTTCCGGCGGCGATCAGCGCAGCGGCGTCGTCGCGCTGGGTCGAGCGGCTGGTAGCGTCGGTTTCCTGGAATTCTCCGGCAAGGTTGAGGAAGCCGTTCGATCCGACGGCAAGACCAATGTTGCCCGCG
Source organism: Hyphomonadaceae bacterium (assembly GCA_036554545.1). Taxonomy (GTDB): domain Bacteria; phylum Pseudomonadota; class Alphaproteobacteria; order Caulobacterales; family Hyphomonadaceae; genus UBA7672. The sequence goes on along the minus strand of DATBNA010000275.1, from coordinate 19,019 downwards.
ACCTGGTAGGATGTCCCGTCGCTCTCGTAGGTCTGCCCCCATTTGCCTTCGACGGAGCCGCCGGTGTTGGCGTCCTTCAGGATGAAGTTGATGACGCCGGCGATGGCGTCCGAGCCATACTGCGACGAGGCGCCGTCGCGCAGCACTTCGATCCGCTCCAGCGCGATGGCGGGTATGGTCGAGATGTCTGCGCCCTGGCTGCCGTCCGAGATGCCGCCGCCGAGGAAGGCGATGACTGCCGCGCGGTGCATGCGCTTGCCATTGACCAGCACCAGCGTGCTGTCGGGCGGCAGTCCGCGCAGGTTGACCGGACGCACGAGCGTGGCTGCATCGGAGATCGGCTGCGTCGAGACCTGGAATGAGGGCACTACGGTGCGGATCAGGTTCATCGCATCATTGTCGCCCTGGTTGACCAGGTCGGCGCCGCCCACGACATCGATGGGCGCCGGCGTGTCGCCCGGCGAGCGTTCGGAGACGCGCGTGCCCGTGACGATGACGACTTCTTCCCGCGCCGCATCGCGCTCCTGTGCGCTCGCCAGCGGGGCAGTGAACGTGGCGAGGGTCAGCGCAAGAGCGGTCCCGCACAACAGCTTCATGTACATAGATTTATCCCCCTATGAACGTCTGGATTTTCAGCTTCACACCGGCAGGGGGCTTCCGCCAGCCACGCGGATCGCGCGGGGATTGAATCTCATCGACGATCAATGTGCGCGTAAACCGATTTCGAGGCTCTGTGGTGAACCCAGCACACACCCGTCGCGCCGGTCGCAACGGCATTCCGCTAGCGCAACTCCAGCGCCACGTCAGGATCAAGCGAGACGCGCCGGTATCATTTCGGACTCGATCGAATCTGCGCGCCAGCGCCCCGACCGGGCGATCGGGCCATGGCTGATCGTCGTGCCGTCGAGATTCTGAACATGCGTCCAGGATGAAGGCGTGTCGGCTTCGGGAGGTGAGCACTGCCGGGCACGGGGCCCGGCAGCTACTTACTCAAACAGCTTGGCCCAGCGGGGCTTCTTGCGGTTCTTCCAGGCGCCGCGGTGGTAGGCGTCGGAGCCGATCAGCGGCACGACGGTGGTGGCTTCGGCGAAGACCATCTGTTCGTGCGTGGTCTGGACCTTGCCCCACGAGGCGGCCTCTTTCAGCGTCGAGGACGAGCAGGCCCCGTCGCGGACGTCGGCGACGGTGATCTGCACGGCGTATTTGTGCATGTCGGCCTCGACGCCGAGGATCTCAGCGCACACGACCGTGTCCTGCGCGAAGTTCTTCGGCACGCCGCCGCCGACCATGAAGAGGCCGGTGGTTCCCGCCGCGATCTTTATGTCGGTGAGTTCGCGGAAGTCGGCGACCGCGTCGATCATCATATAGGGCTTCTTCGCCTTCGCCCGTTCCTTCTGGTGCTTCACCAGGCCGAAACCGGCGGAGCTATCCACGAAGGCCGGGCAGAAGATCGGCACGCCTTCTTCATAGGCGGTCTGGATCAGCGAGCCTTTTTTCTTCGCGTTGCCGTCGGCGAGCCATTTGCCCATCTCGTGGATGAACTCGCGGGAAGAGTAGCCGCGCGGTTCGAGCGAATTGGCGATCTCGAGGATCGTGTGGTCGCACGCCTGGAGTTCTTCCTCGTCGATGTAGGTGTCGTAGATGCGGTCGATGTAGTTCTCGCGCAGCACGTTGTCGTCGACCTGGCCGGCGGCCTGGTAGTGCTTGAAGCCGAGGGCTTCGAAGAAATCCATGTCGACGATGGAGGCGCCGGTGGCGACCACCGCATCGATCATCCCGAACTTCACCATGTCGCGGTAGACGTGCATGCAGCCGCCCGCCGAGGTGGAGCCGGCAAGGATCAGCCAGGTCGAGCAGCCCTTCTCGCGCAGCGCCATGTCGAGGATGTCGGCCGCACGCGCGGTGTCGCGCGAGGAGAAGGACATCTTGCGCATCGAGTCGATGATCGGGCGGGCGTCGAACCTGGTGATGTCGACGTGCTCGACGGTTTTCGCCAGCAGTTCGGCTTTCGAGTTCTTGCGCGACTTCGCAACCGGTTTGACGGGCGCTGCTTTTGCGGGGGCGGCTTTGGTCTTGGCGGCGGTTTTGGCGGCCATGGGAGATGACTCCAGAGAAAGGACGTCAAAGGGCGACGGCCAGCCCGAAGTTGAATTGGTGCGGGGATATAGCAGCGCGCGGCTGATTTTAAAGGACAAACAATCGGGAGCGGGCGGCTGATCAACCTGAATAGAAAAGCGCGGGCCGGGGTTCATTCGGCCCGCGCTTCAGAATGTGACAGCTATGACTACCGGACGACTTTCAGGCGCCGGGGCGATTTGCGGCCGGGACGGCGCGCAGCCGAGGCGGCGCGCTTTTCGACCACGGCGTACATCGAGGTCCAGGGCAGGTCTTCCACGGCGATCGTCTCCGTGTCGCCGAAGCCGTTGAACCGCGTCTGCATGGCGACGCCATAGGCGCCAAGCATGCCGAACTCGATGTAGTCGCCCTCGCGGATGTCGGCGGGGAGCGCAAACGGGCCCTCCATCGCGTCCATCGAGTCACAGGTCGGACCGTAGAGCTTGTACTCCTGCGTGCCGCCCTCGAACTCGCCGTCTGCGCGGATGGCCTTCACGGGGAAGGGCCATTTGCAGTGGGCGGCGTCGAACAGGTTGCCGTAGGAGCCGTCGTTGATGTGCAGGGCGCCGTCCTTCACCAGCTCGACGCGGGCGAGGATGGAAGTCGACTCCGCAACGAGCGCACGGCCGGGTTCGCACCACAGCTTGGCGTTCATGACGACCGGCATGCCCTCGAAGGCCGACTTGATGACCTTCACATAGAGCTCGAGGTCCGGCGGCGTCATGCCGGGGTAGGCCGACGGGAAGCCGCCGCCCACGTCGACGACGTCCACGGTCACGGCCGCTTTCACGATGATGCTCGAGGCAAGATCCATGGCGTCGCGCCAGGCCGACGGGCTCATGCACTGCGAGCCGACGTGGAAGGAGACGCCGAGATTGTCCGCGTACCGGCGGGCCTTCTGGAGAAGGGCCGGGGCGGCTTCCTCGGAGACGCCGAATTTGTGCGACAGCGCGTAGGCCGCGTCCTGGTTGGACACGGCGAGGCGCACAACGAGTGTAAGGTCTTCCGCGCGCTGGGTCGCCGACACGATCTTCTCGAGCTCGGCTTCGCAGTCGAGCGAGAAGGTGCGGACGCCATGCTCGAAGTAGGCGCGCTCGATTGCCTTGCGCGACTTCACCGGGTGCATGAACGCCATCTTCGCGTCCGGATAGCGGGACGCGATGAGCTGGATTTCAGCTTCGGAAGCGACGTCGAACCAGCGAAGGCCGGCAGCGTAGACGGCGTCGAGCGCCCACGGCGAAGGGTTCGCCTTTACTGCGTAGAGGACTTCGCCCGGAAAGTTATCCCTGAACCAAGTAGCCGCTATCGAAACCCGAGACGGACGCACACAGGCGACCGGCACTTCTGGGAGTCGTTCCCGGACCAGGTCCAGGGGCGTCTGGAACGTGAGCAATTCACGTACACCCCTGCTAGATTGTTGAACCCAATCCGGCGTTAGTACGGATCTTTGACTCGTTAAGTCTGCCTCTCAACCCGCACACGTCATCCGAACCACAAAGTCAGGTGTCAGACGCCACGTGGAATCAAGGCGCAGAGCCTCGAGCCGATGTCCGCCGGCGCGAATGCATATAGGGAATAGATGAGTCTATGTAAATAAAATCTTGCGGGCGCTCAGAGGGTTGCCCGCATTTCCTCGAAAATGGTGGCGCTGCGGACTCACGCCGGACTCTCCAGCGGCGGCGCAAGGCGGGCGCGGCGACTTGAATCACCACTTTTCGAATCATTTGCGCGCCTGATTCGGACGCTTAAACAAAGCGTGCGGGCGCTCTGAAGGAATGTTCAGCATGGCGAGGACGCACGCCGAGATCAGGTTGCCGGACTGGCTCGCCGGGTGGTCTCTGCCGCCTGCGCCGGCCTCCGACGAGGACTGCCTGCGCCTCTCGATCGCTCTGGCTCGCGAAAATGTCGCACGGTTTTCGGGGCCCTTCGGCGCGGTCGTGCGCGCCGACAGAACCGGCGAGATCCTGGCGGTGGGCGTCAACCTCGCGCTGCCGACGGGCAACCCTGTGCTGCACGCGGAGACGGTGGCGCTGTCGCTGGCGGGCGCGCGGCTGGCCGAGCCGGGCGGGGTGACGCTCTTCTGCTCCTGCGAGCCGTGCATCATGTGCCTCGGCGCGGCGCACTGGGCGGAGGTGAGCCGGGTGGTCTGGTCGGCGTCGAAGGAGGATGCGGAGGCGGCGGGCTTCAGCGAGGGCGCCGGGACAGAGCAGCTGAAGGCGCAGATGGCGGAGCGGGGCGTGAAGCTGGAACCGGGCGTCATGCAGAAGGACGGCGCTGACGTGCTGCGCGCCTACGCGGCGGCAGGCGGGGTGATCTACGGGCCAAAAGGGTAATGCGACGTACCCCGATACTTATTGCTTCTCGATAATGCGCCCCTAGAGTGCCCGCAGGACCGCGAGGCAAAAGGGGGCGGCTGGGGTCGCTCCTCCTCATGTCTTCCCGGGCGGAAAAGAGCGCTGACGATCATATGCGTCAGCCCAGACGAGGGGTGATCCTATGTCCAGGACAAAGATGATGGCCGGCGCGAGCGCGCTGGCGGCGGTGCTGGCGCTTGCATCGTGCGCGACAGGCGCAGCGGACAACCCGGCTTCGGCCGCGCCGCCGGCGGCGACGGCTTCAACCGACACGGCGGCTGCCGCCACAGCCGCGCGCGATCCAGTCGCCCAGCGCATTGCGGCGCTGAATTACGACATACCCTACACCAAGTACGTTCTGCAGAACGGGCTGACGCTGCTGGTGCATGAGGACGCCAAGACGCCGACGGTCACGTTCCACCTCTGGTATCATGTCGGCTCGAAGAACGAGCCCGAGGGACGTTCCGGGTTCGCGCACCTGTTCGAGCACCTGATGTTCAACGGCTCGGAGCACTTCAACGACGACTTCTTCAAGGCGACACAGAAGATCGGCGCGACCAACCAGAACGGCTCCACCAGCTACGACCGCACCAACTACTACCAGACCGTGCCGAAGGCGGCGCTCGACACCATCCTCGGGCTCGAGTCCGACCGCATGGGCCACCTGCTCGGGGCCGTCGACCAGGCCAAGCTCGATGAGCAGCGCGGCGTGGTGCAGAACGAGAAGCGCCAGGGCGAGAACCAGCCCTATGGCCAGGTGAACAACCGCACCATCGCGGCGACCTATCCGGAGAACCATCCCTACGGACATTCCGTGATCGGCTCGATGGAGGATCTCAACGCCGCGACGCTGGAGGATGTGCGCGACTGGTTCCGTACCTGGTATGGCCCGTCGAACGCCGTGCTGGTGCTGGCTGGAGACATCAAGCCGGAGGAGGCCAAGGCGAAGGTCGAGAAATTCTTCGGCGAGATCCCGCCGGGACCGCCGGTCTCGCATCCCAAATCCTGGGTGCCGGAACTCGCGCAGGACCAGCGCGAGGTGATGTATGACCGCGTGGCGCAGCCGCGCATCTACCGCATCTGGAACGTGCCCGAGCTCGGCCATTCCGACGGCGAGCTGCTGGACCATGCGGCTTCGGCGCTGGGCGGGGACAAGAACGCCCGCCTGACCAAGCGGCTGGTGCACGACGAGCAGATCGCAACCAGCGTGATCGTCGGCAATGGCCAGAGCGAGATCGCCGGACAGTTCCGCGTCATCGTGACGGCCAAGCCTGACGCCGACCTTGCCCACATCGAGGCGGTGATCGACGAGGAGATCGGCAAGCTGCTGCAGACCGGCCCGACGCAGGCGGAGATCGACAAGAACATCGTGCAGGTCGTCTCTGGCGAAATCCGCGGCCTGCAGAGCGCGGCAAGCAAGGCGGCGACGCTGGCGACGTGGGAGACCTACACCGGCAATGGCGCCGCATGGAAGGACTCGATCAAGCGCCTTGAAGCTGCAACGCCGGGGACGGTTCGCACGGCTGCGCAGAAATGGCTGACCAAGGGATCCTACACGCTGACGGTGATGCCGTTCGGCGATCCGGAAGCCTCAGGCCAGACCGTCGACCGCTCGAAAATGCCGGAGCCGGGTTCGATCGCCGACGTCAGCTTCCCGAAATACGAGACGGCGACCCTCGCCAACGGCGTCAAGGTGATGCTGGCCGAACGGCACGATGCGCCGCTTGTCTCGGTTCGCATGATGCTCGACACCGGCTATCCTGCGGACCTGGCGTCCGTGAAGGACGGCCTGGGCAGTCTTACTGTCAATTTGCTCGACGAGGGCACCACGACCCGCTCGGCGCTGCAGATCGCGGACGAACTCGACCGGCTCGGCGCGGCGGTGCTTGTCGGCGGCGGCGGAGAAACAACCACGATCGAAATGTCGTCGCTGACCGTCACGCTCGACCAGGTCATGGCGATCTGGGCGGACGTCATTCGCAATCCGGCATTTGCCGACGCCGACTTCAAGCGGCTGCAGGCCCAGCAGGTCCAGGCGCTGCAGCAGGCGATGCGCGAGCCCAACGCGATCGGCAGCCGCGTCATGTCGAAAGTCCTTTGGGGCGCTGAGCATCCCTATGGTCGGCTGGTGACGCCAGCCGAAGTCCAGGCGCTGACGCCGGCGGACACCAAGGCGTTCCACAAGCAGTGGTTCGGGCCGAACAACGCGACGCTCTATGTGGTCGGCGACACCACGATGGCCGAGATCAAGCCGAAGCTCGAGGCAGCTCTTGCCGGCTGGGCCAATGCGCCCGGCAAGCGCCAGCAGGTCGCCAACGGCGCGCGGCCGCCCAAGCCGACGGTATATCTTGTGGACCGGCCCGGCTCGGTGCAGTCGGTGATCCTCGTCGGTTCCGCGCAGCCGCCGCGCAATCCGGCCGAGGATACAAAGGTCTCCGCCTTCAATGCGCTGTTCGGCGGCAACTTCGACAGCCGGGTCAACATGAACCTGCGCGAGGACAAGGGCTGGTCCTACGGCGCCCGCTCCAGCATGGGCGGCGGCCGTGGTCCGCGCACCTTCATGATCTCGGCGCCGGTGCAGACCGACCAGACCAAGGGCGCGCTGGTCGAACTGCGCAAGGAGCTGACCGACATCGTCGGGCGTCGTCCGCCATCGTCGGCTGAACTCAACACGGTTCGAACCAACACGTTGCTCGGCATGGCGAGCCGGTGGGAGACCTCCGGCGCGGTCATGGACACGCTCTCCGACATCTCGATGTTCAACCTGCCGGCGGACTACTGGGACAAGTACGCCACGACATACCGGGCGGTGACGCCGGCCGATGTCGAGGCGATGGCGAAGCAGGTGATCCCCAACCAGAACCATGTCTGGGTCGTGGTCGGCGACCGGGCCAAGATCGAGAAAGGCATTCGCGAACTCAACATCGGCGACCTGCACGTCGTCGATGCGAACGGCGATCCGGTCGACTAGGAACAAGGCAGAAATGCAGGAAACGGCCGGGAGCGATCCCGGCCGTTTTCATTGAAATTGCGCCATGGCGCCCGCCTTGAATGACGTGGGTGAATGTTGCGCGTCCAGTCGCGTGAACAGGGAAACCGGTTCGGCCGGTAACCTTGGCCCGGCTATCGTCAGAACGACTTTTGGCGCGCAAGGGCCACGATTGCTCAACTGAGCGGGGAATACGGCATGACCATCATGGGACAGAATTCCGCCGCGGCGGGACCGGTCATCATGATGGAGCTTAACGAGCTCTGCCCGCCGATCATCGAAAGGATGATGGCGGCCGGCAAACTTCCCAATTTCAAACGGCTGCACGCGAAGTCAGATGTCCACGTCACCTGGACCGACGACCCCGATCTCGAGCCTTGGGTGCAGTGGGTCACGCTCCACACAGGCCGGACGCAGGACGTCCACGGCGCCAAGGAGCTGGACGAAGGCCATCGCATCAAGCTGCCGCGCGTTTGGGACCGGCTGAGCGAGCAGGGCCACACGTCGCTGGTGTTCAGCTCGATGAATTCCGCGGCAATGCCGTCGGACAAGGTATTTCTGGTCCCGGATCCGTGGTCGACGCGCGTCGAGGCTTCGGATCCGGCATGGAAGCCGTTCCACAATTTCATTTCATTCAACGTCACCGAGCACGCCAACAAGCGCGCCAGGCCGGATCGCAAGACTACACTGGCCTTCGTGCGCTTCATGGTGAGCCGAGGCCTGTCTCTCGCCACGGTGATGAAGGCGGTGAGGCAGCTGGCAAGCGAACGAACCAGCAGTGCAGATGTCAAATGGGGCCGCGCGCTGATCCTCGACCTGATGATGTGGGATGTGTTCGAGAAGGAATATCAGAAGCGCAAGCCGGACTTTGCAACCTTCTTCGCCAACTCTACCGCCTATCTCCAGCACCGCTACTGGAGGCACATGGAGCCTGAAGTCTACCAGGTGAAGCCGTCGGCCGAGGAAATGGCCGCCTACGGCGACGCCGTCGAGACATCCTATCGCCATATGGACGGGCTGCTCGGCCGCGCCATGCGGCTGGTTGGTCCCAGAGGGCGCATCGTCTTTGCGACGGCGCTGAGCCAGGAAGCCAATCTTCGCTACGAACACATCGGCGGAAAGTTCGTCTATCGTCCGCATTCGTTCGAAGAGCTCAACGCCTTCATGGGCGGGCCGAAGGCGACATTCGAGCCTGTGATGACGCATCAGGCGTGGGCGAGCCTGGACAGCGCGGCCGACGCGGACCGCTTCGAGCGCGTGCTCAGCCAGATGCAGTCGAACGGCGTCAGCGTATTTGACTGGCGGCGCAGCGAGAACCGCATCTTCTTCTGGTGCAAATTCATCTCGAAGGTCGATGCCGATCTCGTGGTGACCAACGCCGAGACAGGTGTTCGCAAGGATTTCGCCGAACTGTTCGGCTCGCTCGGCCAGGTCAACAATTCGCAGCACAACCGCAATGGCTGCTTCTGGGTGCAGCGGACAGACGGCGCGGGCAAGGTCCATGACGCCAAGCTGCCGCTCGAACAGGCAATGCCGCTGCTCCTGAGCATGTTCGGCGGCGTCGCGCCGGAAACCCCGGCAAAGCGGGCCGCCTGACAGGCGTTCTTGCGGGGGCGCTTATCCACATTCACGGAAGTGTCGCAAACCACGGCTAGCACCATCTGCGAAGGGTGATGCGATGAAGTCTGGGGTGCTTGCAGGCATTCTGGCGCTGGCCGTTGCGGCCGGCGCCGGCGCAGCTTGGGCGCGGGAAATCCGCATCGTCGGGTCGTCTACTGTCTTCCCGTTCACGACAACGGTGGCCGAACAGTTCGGCGCCAACACCAGCTTCCCGACGCCCATCGTCGAGTCGACGGGATCAGGCTCAGGCATCAAGCTGTTCTGCGAAGGCGTCGGGCAGGGGTATCCGGACATCGCCAATTCGTCGCGTCGGATGAAGGGGTCGGAATACGATCTCTGCCGCGCCAACAACGTCACCGACATCGTCGAGGTCGTCATCGGATATGACGGCATCGTCCTCGCCAACGCCAAGCGGGCGGAAGCATTCGACCTCAGCCTGCGCGAGATCTTCCTCGGGCTGGCCCGCGAGGTGCCAGTCAACGGACGGCTTGTCCCCAACCCCTACAAGCGCTGGTCCGAGATTTCCGCCGACCTGCCGGATCTGCCGATCCAGGTCTTCGGTCCGCCGCCGTCATCGGGCACGCGCGACGCCTTCCTCGAACTCGCCATGGCGCCGGGAGCGGAGAGCTTCCCGATGCTGAAGGAGATCAAGGAGGACGATGCCGGCCTCTTTACCGAGATCGCCCATGCCATCCGCGAGGATGGCGCGTGGATCGACGCTGGCGAGAATGACGGCGCGATCGTGCAGCGCCTCGCCAAGAATCCGGAAGCGCTTGGCGTCTTCGGCTTCTCCTTCCTGATCCAGAACGAGGACCGTATCCGCGGGGCGCGTATTGACGGCATATCTCCGACGTTCACGGAGATCGCTTCGGGCAATTACGAGATCTCGCGCTCGCTGTATTTCTACCTGAAGAAAGCCCATCTCGGGGTCGTCGCGGGCCTGCGCGAATTTATCCAGGCTTTCACCGACGAGCGCGCCTGGGGCGATGAAGGCTATCTCATCGACAAGGGCCTGATCCCGCTGCCAATCGAAAAACGGCAGGCAATGGCGGCGAGCGCCCGCGCCTTCGAGGTGATGAGCGAACGGCCGAAATAGGGCCGGACTACTTCACGCTGATTTCGAGGTCGGATGCGGTCGCGAGGCCATCCGGCAGCCTGGCGCTGGCCCAGGTCTGCCCATGCTTGAGCGGGATCGACAGTTCATCGCCGTCGGCGTCACGCACCAGGATGCCGTTGCGGGCGCTCTTTTCCTGTTCGCTGAGGGCGGGCGCGAGGCGAACCTGGATGCGTTCCCGGGTCTGGGTAAAGCTGGTGATCGGGCCATGGAGCGCGACGGTGCGGGAGACTTCCACGGGCTGGCGCCCGGGCCAGAAGACTGTCGCCGCCGCGGGGATGAGGGCGAGCGCCGAGAATGCCGCAATCGCGAACTTGGCGGGCATGTGCAGGACTCCTGCGGCCGGTCAGTTCCAACCCGTCGTTGCGCGACGCAAATTGCGTGCCTGCGGCAACCGGCCTAGCCCAGCCGGGATTCGTAGGCCGCGATCATTTCTTCAAACCGCAGGACCTGGGCCTCTGTCGCTGCGACAACCGTGGCCGTCAGATTTTCACGCTCCTTGCCGGCCTGGACAACCTCCCACTCGCCGCGCTGCAGCAACCGCAGCTGGCGCGCCAGGTGGTCGCGCTCGTGCTTCAAGAACTCCAGCGTTTCCTTTCTCATGACCCACCCTTCGAGATCGGCGGCGGGGATATAGGAAATCCGGATTTTTCCGTTCAAGAGGCGGGCGGAAACTTTCTCGAAGATCAGGAGACGGCTTCGTCGACCTTGGGCGGCGCTGGCTCGGCCTGGTGAGTTTCGACCGGATCGGCGACCTTGCGGCGCCGGATGCGGATGGCATGACGAAGGCGGGCCAGACGTTTCCAGAAACGGCGCCGTTCCGGCACGGGCAGGGGCTCGAGATTGTTGATGAACTGCTCCGCGCAGGCCCGCCAGGAATAGGTTTCCGCATAGGCGCGGGTGGCTTCACGCGAGCACTTAAGCGCTTCGTGGCAGGCCTTGGCGAGATCATCGTTCACGGCGCCTGCGTTCGAGCCGGGGATCAGGTCGCGCGGGCCGGGCGCATTGAAGGCGGCGACGGGCGTGCCGGCCGCCATGGCTTCGAGAATGACGAGGCCAAACGTGTCGGTGAGGCTGGGGAAGACGAAGACATCGGCGTTGGCGAAGCAGGAGGCGAGCTCCTCGCCCTGCTTCACGCCAAGGAAATGAACTTCCTTATGCTTCTCCTTCAGGCTCTCGAGCTGTGGCCCGTCGCCGACGACGATCTTTGTTCCCTCGATCGGCGTTTCCACGAAGGCGGAAATGTTCTTTTCGACAGCGACCCGGCCGACGTAGAGGGAGATCGGCGCCTTCATGCCCTTGAATGGGCCGCGGTCCTCTTTGCGCTTCGACGGATGGAACAGGTCCGTGTCGACGCCACGCGACCAGGGCGCGAGGTTCTTGAAACCCTTCGACTCAAGCTCGTCCCGCATGGACGGCGTCGCGACCATGACGCGGCCCGAGTATTTGTGGAACTCGCGTACGTACATGTAGCCCATCCAGATGGGCAGGAACCAGAAACGCGCGGCGACATATTCCGGGAAGCGCGTGTGGTAGCTCGTCGTGTAGGGAAACTTGTGCTTGAGGCAGACGGCGCGCGCCGCCCAGCCGAGCGGACCTTCCGTGGCGATGTGGACAGCGTCGGGCTCGAATTCGAGGAAGCGTTCCTCGATCACCTTCTTTGCGCCGAAGGCGAGGCGAATTTCCGAATAGGTCGGCAGCGGTATGGTCTTGAAGCCGTTGGGAGAGACAATGTCCCACTCGTGGCCCAAGGCTTCGCACTCGGCGATGACCCGCTTCATGGTCCGGACGACGCCGTTCACCTGGGGCTCCCAAGCGTCGGTTACGAGCATGATACGCATGAAAGCGCTGTTCCTCGTGAGGCCCGTTCCGGCCGGTCCTGTTTCCGTGTCAGCAGGTTGGCCGGCGTTTGATAGCGGGCCGGAACCGGCTACGTCCATGGTAAGGTCACAATAAGGCGGCGTCGCGATTCGTCTTAGCCGCCTCAAGGTCAATCTCGCATGGTCAAGCGTACTACGTCCGCCCTGTCGTCTCCGGATGCTCTGGATCAGGGAAAATATGAGGACGAAGCCCGCCGTATCAACGAGCTGCTGACCCAGCCTGCGCTCGATGCGGCGGAGCGTCGCGCGGCGGCCGCGGCGGCCCGCGACCTGGTGCTCAAGGCGCGGGCGGAGACGAAGCGCACCGGCGCGATGGAGACATTTCTGGAGGAGTTTGGCCTTTCCAATCCGGAAGGCCTTGCGCTCATGTGCCTTGCCGAGGCGCTGCTGCGCGTGCCGGATGCCGAGACGGCGGATGCGCTGATCGCGGAGAAGATCGCGTCTGGCGACTGGGCCGACCATCGCGGCAAGTCGGACTCGCTGCTGGTCAACGCATCGACCTGGGGCCTGATGCTGACAGGTCGCATCGTTCAGCCGCCGGAAGATGCGACCAGCGATCCTGCCGGCTTCGTGCAGCGCATGGTGCGGGAGGCGGGCGAGCCGGTGATCCGTGCGGCGATGATGCAGGCGATGCGCATCATGGGCCAGCAGTTCGTGATGGGGCGGACGATCAAGGAAGCGATCCGGCGCGGCCAGCGCACGGTGAAGAAAGGCGAGGCGGCTTCGCATTCGTTCGACATGCTGGGCGAGGGCGCGCGGACGAAGGACGACGCGCAGCGCTATTTCGAAAGCTACTCCGATGCGATCGGCGAGGTCGGCAAGGAGCGGACCGGATCGACGCCGCAGAACTCGGACGGGATATCGGTGAAGCTGTCGGCGCTGCACCCGGCCTATCGCGCCGTGCAGGGCGAGCGTGTGCACCGGGAACTCTATCCGATGGTGCTGGAGCTGGCGAAACAGGCGGCGAAGGCAAACATCAACTTCACGCTGGATGCGGAAGAGGCGGACCGCCTCGTGCTGTCGCTGCAGCTGCTGGAGCGGCTGGCGAAGGAGAAGGATCTGGCGGGCTGGAGCGGCCTCGGGCTGGCCGTGCAGGCCTACCAGAAGCGCGCCGAGGCGGTGGTGCGGTGGCTGGGCGACCTGTCGCGCGGCGCGCAGCGCAACCTGATGGTGCGCCTGGTGAAGGGCGCATACTGGGACAGCGAGGTGAAGCGCGCGCAGATGGAAGGCCAGCCGGACTATCCGGTCTTCACCACCAAGCAGGCGACGGACGTTTCCTACATGGCGTGTGCGAAAGCGCTTCTGGATGTCGGCCCGTCGATCTATCCGCAGTTCGCCACGCACAACGCACATACGCTGGCGGCGATCGAACTGATGGCGCGCCGCGCCGGTCGCGCGGACTACGAATTCCAGCGCCTCCACGGCATGGGCGGCGCGCTCTACAAGGCAGCCGGCCGTGAGCGCAGCGTTCGTGTCTACGCGCCGGTCGGGGCGCACCAGGACCTGCTGCCCTATCTGGTGCGGCGGTTGCTGGAGAACGGCGCCAACACCTCGTTCGTCCACTCCTTTCTCGACGAGGATGTGCCGGCGGAGCGCATCGCCGCCGATCCCTACGCGACGCTGTCGGCCTCGCCGGCGCGGCATCCGCGCATTCCCGCGCCGCCAAATCTCTACGGCATGACGCGGCTCAATTCGAAAGGCGTCGATCTCAGCCAGAAACTGGCCCGCGAGCGCGTGCAGGGCGCCGTGGTGGTGCTGGATGGCGGCGGGCCAGTGGCGGTGGGAAGCATCGTCGCCGGCGCGCAGGTGACCGCGAATGGCGAAGAGGTTCGCGCGCCTGCAGAGCGTGGACGCCTGCTCGGAACCGTCGCGACAGCAACCGACAGCGACATCGAGGCGGCCTATGAGTCAGCGTCAGCCTTCCAGCCGGCGTGGAATGCCGTCGGCGGACCCAAGCGCGCTGATCTGCTCAACGCCATGGCGGATGCGATGGAGCAGGACGCCGAGCGCCTGATGGCGATCCTCGCGCGCGAAGGCGGCAAGACGCTGGACGATTGCGTTGCCGAGGTGCGCGAGGCCGTCGACTTCTGCCGCTACTATGCCAGCGAGGCAGAGAAGAAGTTTGCCGGCCTCGAGCCGCTGCCCGGACCGGCAGGCGAGACCAATGCGCTGGAGCTGATGGGGCGGGGCGTCTTTGTCTGCATCAGCCCATGGAATTTCCCGCTCGCCCTTTTCACTGGCCAGATCGCGGGCGCGCTCGCGGCCGGCAACACGGTGATCGCCAAGCCTGCCGAGCAGACGCCGATCATCGCGTTCGAGGCCGTGAAACTGTTCCACGCGGCCGGGCTGCCGGTCGAAGCGCTGCATCTCATCACCGGCGACGGCAAGGTCGGCGGCAGGCTGACCGGCCACCCGCGCTGCGGAGGCGTCGCTTTCACCGGCTCGACGGACGTCGCGCGCATCATCAATCGCCAGCTCGCGGCAAAGGACGCCGCCATCGCTCCGTTGATCGCTGAGACCGGCGGGCTCAACGCCATGTTCTGTGACACCACTGCGCTCAAGGAACAGGTCGTCGACGATGTGGTGATGTCGGGCTTCCGCTCGGCGGGGCAGAGGTGCTCGGCGCTACGCATCCTCTTCCTGCCGCACGAGACGGCGGACGAAATCCTCGAAATGCTCAAAGGCGCGATGCAGGTGCTGTCGATCGGCGATCCGGCCGATCCCGCGACCGATGTCGGACCGATAATCGATGCGGATGCACGCAAGACGCTGCAAGACCACATGGCTGCGATCAAGGCCAAGGCCAATGTGTTCCAGATCGATGTCGGCGACCTGGCTGTGAAGGGAACGTTCTTCGGACCGGCCATTGTCGATCTGCCTTCACTCGATCTCATCGACAAGGAAGTCTTCGGGCCGATCCTGCACGTCATCCGATACGACCCCGACGACATTGAGAAGGTCGGCGCAGAGCTTTCGGCGAAGGGCTACGGCCTGACGCTGGGCGTCCATTCGCGGCTCGAGGGCTTTGCGGAGCGCGTGAAGGCATCGGTGCGTGCGGGCAATGTCTATGTGAACCGTTCGATCATCGGCGCTGTCGTCGGCGTGCAGCCATTCGGCGGGATGGGCCTCTCAGGCACAGGACCGAAGGCTGGCGGTCCGCACTATGTCTCGCGTTTCGCGACCGAGCGGAGCGTGACCGTGAACATTGCCGCGCAAGGCGGAGACCCGACGCTTCTCAATCTGTGAGCAAGCCGGCGGCTTCGAAAAGAACAAATTGACAACCGGAACAAATACGGAACATAGTCTCGTCATCACGCGCTCTTGGCGGGCGCACCTGGGTGGAGGGGATCATGAGAACGCTTTATGTGGCGGCGCTTTCAGCGCTGGCGGCGATGTCGGCTTCGGCGCAGGCGCCGATGCGGGTGAAAGCGGAGCCGGCCGAGAAGCTGGTCGCAACAAAGGCGCCGGCAGATGCGGCGAGGCAAGCCAAGGCTCAGCCGCTGCAGTCGAAGCGCTTCCTCGCACAGCAGGAAGCCATGAAGGAGCTTGCCTTCCTCGATGGGGACTGGCGCGGCTCGTCACGAGTCCGGCGCAAGGATGGCTGGGCGCCGATGGTCCAGGCAGGGCGCGTCGGCGCCGTGCAGGATGGAACGGTGCGGATGATCGAAGCCAAGGGCTATGAATCTGACGGACGGCTGAGTTTCGATGTGCTGCGCGTTATTTCCTATGAGCCAGAGACGAAGACCTATTTGATGCGGTCCTATCAGTCTGGCCGCATCCGCGATCATGTGCTCTCGCTTACCGCCAATGGCTTTGCGTGGGAAAGCGAGCCGAGCGGCGCCGCGACGACCCGCTATGAAGCTTCGGTGAAGAACGGGGTGTGGACGGAAACAGCCACGCGCGTGCCGTCCCGCGGCGAGCCAGAGACCTATGTCGAGGTCACGATGAAGCGCCAGCGCAGCAGCGGCTGGCCAACAGCCAGCGGATCTGGAGCGAAGTGATCCGGCCTACTCTAGTTCTTGTAGATTTTTCCGCGCGCCATAACGAAGTCGACGGACTCCAGCTCGCGTACATTGGCGAGCGGGTCACCGCCGACGGCAATGATGTCGGCGGACTTGCCGGCAGCGATCGAGCCGATCTCGGCGGTAAGGCTGAAATGGTCCGCTGCGTTGACGGTGGCGGCCTGGATGGTCTGCAACGGCGTCATGCCGGCCTTCACCATCAGGGCGAACTCCTGGGCGTTGTCGCCATGGGCTGAGACGCCGGTGTCGGTGCCGAACGCGATCCTGACGCCTGCCGCGTGCATCCGGCGCAGCATATCGAGCATCTTGGGCCCGGCCTCGGCGGCCTTCTGTTTCTGCGCCGGTGTAAGGAACGTGTTCGGCTTTTCCGCTTCGCGCGCGACGAAGTCGCCGGCGAGCAGGGTGGGGACGAGATAGGCGCCGTTCTGCTTGAAGAGCCTGGCAGACTCAGCATCGGCATAGGTGCCGTGCTCGATCGAGTCGCCGCCGGCGCGCAGGAAGGAATTGATGCCGTCGACCCCGTGCGCGTGAGCCGTCACCTTGCGGCCCATGGAGTGTGCTGCCTGCACGATGGCCTTCAGTTCCTCATCGGTGAATTGCTGGCCGAGGCCGGCTGCGGTCTGCGAGAGCACGCCGCCGGTGGCGGTGATCTTGATGATGTCTGCGCCGTCGCGCACACGCTCGCGCACGGCGCGGGCGCAATCGTCCGGGCCGGAGCAGACACCCGGGCTGCGCAGGACCAGCGCAAGTTCGCGTGGCATGCCATTGGCGTCGCCATGTCCGCCATGCACGCTGACGGCGCCGGCCGCAGAGATGACGCGCGGACCGGGAACCACGCCGCGTGCAATGCCGGAGCGCAGTGCGAGGATGGATTCACCGGGGCCGCCGAGATCGGCGACGGTGGTGAAGCCGGCCTTCAGCGTGACCAGCGCATAGCCGGCGGCGTCGATCGCCGCATCGGACTGCGTCTTGAGGAAGGTGTTGATGCGTGTGTCGGGACCCTGCTCGCTGGCGAGGTGGACGTGGCTGTCGATCAGGCCGGGCAGGACAAAGGCGTTCCTGAGGTCGACGACCTTGGCGCCAGCCGGCGTGTTGTAGCCCGCGGCGACGCTGACAATACGGTCGTTGCGCACGAGGATGGATTGCTGGGTGAGGACGCGGCCGTTGCCGGGATCCGCAAGCAGACGGCCGGCATGGATGACTGTGTCGGATGCTGCGGGAGCAGGTTGCTGTGGGGTGGGTTCGGCGCTGGCGACCTGGACGGGCGACGCGGTGCAGGTGAGAAGCGCGGCCATGATCGTGCCGAGGCCGGCGAATTTTGTCTTGAGCATTCCATCCCTCCGTCGGAGGAGACCTTAGCGGGGCGAACAGCCGGCCGCATCATCTTCGGCACGCGACTAAAGCTCTCGCGAGGGACCAGATCGACCGGGCGTTTGGCGGCCCGTGGAGGCTTTTCCAGATGGGCGGGAAACGGCCCGAGTCGACCGGTGAGCGGGCGTATGCGCCGTCAATGGTTAACGAGGCTTAAATCCGCTAATTTCTTCCCGGTGGATAAGAGAAAAGAATCCCGGCCCGGCCCCGTTGACGGTCCATTAGCCTTGTGGCGACACTATATGTAGCGTCGGGGCTGGCGCTAGACACCAATCCGTTGGGTTTGCCCAGCCGCGCGCTGAATCAACCTATTTTGCCCCTCAGCGAGAGTGGTCCCCATGTCCGCAGAAGCTGTCACCACCGAAAAAACCGTCGCCCGCCGGGGTAAACCCAAGGCGCACGGCAACCTTCGACTGGTGGACGAGGGGGTGCGGATCGACGCCTCCCGGGACGCCCTGCTGACGGACTTCGGAAAGAAGACGCTGGAAGACCGCTACCTTCTTCCCGGCGAGAGCTTCCAGCAGATGTTTGCGCGAGTCGCTCTGGCCTATTCGGACGATAGCGAGCACGCACAACGGATTTATGACTACATTTCAAAGCTCTGGTTCATGCCGGCGACGCCGGTGCTGTCGAATGGCGGCGCGGACCGGGGCCTGCCGATCTCCTGCTTCCTCAACGGGGTCTCCGATTCGCTCGACGGCATCGTCGACACCTGGAACGAGAATGTGTGGCTCGCCTCCAACGGCGGCGGCATCGGCACCTATTGGGGCCGCGTGCGCTCGATCGGCGAGCAGGTGAGGGGCGGCGAGACCTCCGGCATTATTCCATTCATCCATGTCATGGACGGGCTCACGCTGGCGATCAGCCAGGGCTCGCTGCGGCGCGGCTCGGCGGCGGTTTATCTCGACATCCACCATCCGGAGATCGAGGAGTTCCTGGAAATCCGCAAGGCGTCGGGCGACTTCAACCGCAAGGGGCTCAATCTCCACCACGGCATCAACGTCACCGACGAATTCATGCACGCCGTCCGCGACGGCGCGATGTTCCCGCTGCGCAGCCCGAAGACCAACGCGGTGATGCGCGAGGTCAACGCGCGCCAGCTCTGGCAGCGCATCCTGGAGACGCGGCTACAGACTGGCGAGCCCTATCTGCTGTTCATCGACACGGTGAACCGTGCCCTGCCCAAGCACCAGCGCGAATTGGGCCTCAAGGTCTCGACCTCCAATCTGTGCAGCGAGATCACCCTGCCGACTGGCGCCGATCATCGCGACGAAGAGCGGACCGCGGTGTGCTGCCTGTCGTCGCTTAATCTCGAAACCTGGCATGAGTGGTGCGACGCGCCGGGTTTTGTCGAGGACGTGATGCGCTTCCTCGACAATGTGCTGACGCATTTCATCACGGTGGCGCCCGATGGGATGAAGCGCGCGCGCTATGCCGCCCTGCGCGAGCGCTCGGTCGGGCTCGGCGTCATGGGCTTCCATTCGTTCCTGCAAGCGCAAGGCATTCCGTTCGAGGGTGCGCTCGCGAAATCGTGGAACCTGAAGATGTTCCGCA
>DATBNA010000270.1:0-3684 GCA_036554545.1 Hyphomonadaceae bacterium | reverse complement strand
ACGGTTTCGTAGGCGATGCAGATGGCGCCTGATTTCATCAGCGCTTCGGCCTGCGGCTTGTCGGCGGCGAGGTGGAGATAGGTGAACAGCGTGTGGTGCGGCTTCAGCATCGCGCACTCGACAGGTTGGGGCTCCTTCACCTTCACGATCATCTCGGCTTCGTCGAAGACCGAGGCGGCGTCGGGCATTATTTTCGCGCCGGTCTTTTCGTAGTCGGCATCGCTTGCACCGCAGCCAAGGCCGGCGCTGGTCTGAACGAACACCTGATGGCCGGAGCGGACCAGCTCCGCGGCGCTCTCCGGCGTCAGGCCGACACGGTATTCCTCTGTCTTGATTTCCTTCGGAACACCGATCTTCATGCCGCTCTCCTGAAAGTTCAGGGGCGCTTATGCCAGCAATCGAGGCAGATAAGCTAGAGTCTTGCGCGGCTAATTCTCGAGCTCGGGGAGGGCCCCGAGAAAGGCCTGCAGATCCCGCGCCGACTCATCGGGAAGCTGTTCCATCGGCACGTGACCGCCGTCGGGATAGGTGATGAGTTTCGCGCCGGGGATTGCGGCGGCGATGGCGCGGGAATCATCGACCGGGATCAGCTTGTCCTGTTCGCCCGACATCACCAGCGTTGGAACAATGATCCTGGCAAAACTGGCGGGGCTCGACAGCGCGTCGGATCGCGAGTTCTGCGTCAGCAAAATATCGCGATGCCCTGGCGCAAGCGCGAGCTCGCCGTAGCGGTTGACGAGGTCCTTCGTCACAAGCGTTTCATCGAGATAGGCAGATTTTAGGCCGCCGGTCGCGAACATGCGCGGGTCGAACCATTTGATGATCCCGCGGCCAAGCGGATTGTTGAACAACGCGAACATGCCGGGCGGTCCGCCGCGTTCTTCGCCTTCCTCGCCAGGCCAGCCTGCAGCGTCGACCAGCACCAGCCCCTCGAGACGTTCCGGGTGCTTCATCGCGAAGACCAGCGAGACGGCGCCGCCCATCGAATTTCCGGCAAGCACGAACCGCGCGACGCCGACATGATCCGCCAGCTTGCCGACGAGCTCGGCGTTTGAATCGAGCGAGGCGCGATAGTCGGCAGGCGCTTCGGTGAGGCCGTGTCCGGGCAGGTCGATGGCGATCAGACGATGGTCGCTGCGGAGCCGCTCGATCCACGGACGCCACGCATGGACGGAAGCGGCAAAGCCGTGGACGAAGATCAGCGTGCGCCCGTTGCGATTTCCTTCGTCGGTGTAGTGGATCCTCAGCCCCGGCGCCGGCTCAAAGCGCTGCGACGTCGGCAGGGCGTATTTGGTTTCAAGCCTGGCGTAGGGAATCTCTCGTGTGGCGCAAGCAGCCACCGCGCCTCCGAGCGCCAGCGTCGCCAGCGCGGCAATTGCGAGAGTTCTCCCAAGGCGCATGATGTAACTACGCGCCATTCCGCCTTCCGGATCAAGTCTCAGGCCGCTTCCGACTTGGCTTCAGGCTCGGGTTCGGGCTTGTCGATGAGGCCGCGGCGCTCGGCCTGATCCGTGAGCCAGCGGGTCACGGCGGCGTTGTCGACGCCAAGCTCGCGCAGGAGATCTGTCGCCAGCTCGATGCCGTGTGGTTCGGCGACGGAAAGATGTGTGCGGATGCCGGCGGCTGTGAGGTCGCCGCGGTCAGCAGGCGTGCTTACGGCGACAAAGCGTGGCGGCTGTGCGTCGCCAGGCAAACCATCGGCGACATTGATGGCGGTTATTGCGCCTACTCCGCGAGCGCCGAACACGATGGCGCGGGCTTTCGCGGCGCCGATATTGTCCATCAGCCGCCGGTCACGGGCATCGCCATAGACGACGGTGTAGCCGTCGGAGGCGGCCGACACGAAACGCTCGGGATCGGAGTCGATGGCGACATAGGCAATGTCGTGGTCGCGCAGGGCGTCGGCGGCGAGGCGGCCTTCCGGCGTCATGCCGAAGACAAGGACGGGATTGTCCTCGGCGACCTCTGCTGGATCGAGTGGCGCGGCTTTGGAGCGTTCCGCGAGAAGGCGGGCGATGTGCAGGCCGAGTTGCGTCCAGATGGGCGCAGCGACCAGCGTTACCGCGACGGCGGCGGTGATGACGCCTGCCCATGCGCCGGGCATGGCGCCGGCGATGGTCGAGACGCCGACGACGACCAGCGTGAACTCGGAGCCCTGGCTCAGGAGGAAGCCGAGCTGGGTGGCGCCGGGGAGGGCCCAGCCGTTGAGGCGCGCGGCGGCGAAGATGATCACTGTCTTCAGGATCACGATGACGAGGGCGGTGAGCAGCACGGCGGGCCAGATGGCGGCCATGGCGGGGAGGTTCACGCCCATGCCGACGCTGATGAAGAAGAGGCCGAGCAACAGGCCGGCGAAGGGCTTGATTTCGATCTGGACGACGTGGCGGTAGGGGGTGTCGGAGACGGCCATGCCGGCGAGGAAGGCGCCGAGCGTGAGGGAGAGGCCGATGCGGTCGGTGGCGGCGCTGGCGGCGAGGACGATGAAGAGGGCGACGACGGTGAAGGCTTCCTGGTTGTCGGTGGCGGCGAGGGAGCGGAAGAGGGGGCGGACGACGAAGCGGCCGGCGAGCAAGGCGACGCCGAGGGCGACGATGGCCATGCCGAGGGCGGCGAGGAGGTCGAGGCCGACGATGTTGGGGTCGGCGCCGAGGGAGGCGGCGAAGACGAGGATGAAGATGGCGACGATGTCCTGGGCGACGAGCACGGCGGTGGCCGAGCGTCCCATCGGGCAGCCCGGCTGTCGTCTGTCCTCGAGGATGCGGGCGACAACCGCGGTGGAGGAAAGGGCGAGGGAGAGGCCGACGATCACGGCGACGGGGATGGAGAAGCCGAGCCCCCAACCGATGCCGGCGAAGGCGAGGCCGCACAGGATGATCTGCAGCGGCGCCAGGCCCATCATGTCGTCGCGCCGTCCGCGGATCTCGCGCAGCGAGAAGTGGAGGCCGATGTTGAACATCAGGAAGACGACGCCAAGTTCGGCAAGGAAGCGCGAGGTGTCTTCGTTGCGGACCAGGCCAAAGCCGGAAGGGCCGATGATCACGCCTGCGACCAGATAGCCGACAATGGGGCTGAGGCGGACCGCGCGCGAGGCGAGCGCCGCCGCCAGGCCCGCGCCGAGATAGATGATGGCGGGCTGCAGGACTTCGGCAGCGGTCATAGCGGTTTCCGTCTCCCCTGAGACTTTTCCCTAGCCTGTCCCCCTGCCGGACCCCTTAACGCTTTCGCCGAAAACGACGGAGCCGCCGCAGAATCCTGCGGCGGCTCCACTTTTCCGGCGGTTTGGCCGCCGGGCAACCTGTATTTTGCGCCTACATCGCCTTCTTGACGGTGAAGATGACGCGATCGTCGGCGATTTCGACGTTGTCGACGTCGGTGCCGACATAGCGAAGGTCGAAGCCGAGACCCATGGCGGTGTAGGTGCCGCCGAGGTTCCAGGTCGTGTATTCGTCCTCGCCGAAGAAGAAGCCCGACGTATCGACGCTCTGCATGCCGACCGCGCCCGAGAACGCCAGCGAGGGGTTCACGGTGAAGGCGCCGTTGACCTCGTAGTAGAAGCCGTCGCCCGATTCACCGGTGAATTCCGGCGAATAGTAGAGTGCGCCGCCGAGCGTGAAGGAGTCGGAGAGCGCGATGGAGGGCTTCACATAGCCTTCCCAGTAGTCGAGCTCGGCGCCGTCATCGGCC
>DATBNA010000261.1:0-14575 GCA_036554545.1 Hyphomonadaceae bacterium | reverse complement strand
CCGATCATCCCCAACCCGCTCATCCGTCAGCGAGAACGCGCCCCTATGCCTCGAGCCGCTCCGCCAGCTCGACAAAGCTGCCCGCGTGGATGTCGTACGTCCCCTCCGCCGGCTCTTTCGATCCAACGCCCACGCCATACTCGTCCGGCCGCCGCACATACGCCGTGCGCAATCCGCGCTTCGCAGCGTGATCGAGATCCCATGGATGGCACGCCACCATCATCACCTCTTCAGCCCGCACATCCAGCAGCCGGGGCGCGCTGTCGTAGATTGCCGGCATCGGCTTGTAGGTCTGCACCAGGTCCGCGCCGAGGATCACGTCCCATGGCAGGCCGCCGCGCTTCGCCATTTCGGTGATGAGCGCGATATTGCCGTTCGAAAGCGCCGCCAGCGTGAACCTGCGCTTCAGCCGCGTCATGCCTGCAACCGTATCCGGCCATGGCGGCAGCCGCCGCCACGCAAGCGCCAGCCAGTCCTTTTCTTCCCCGCTCAGGTCCGCGACGCCGAACTCGGCGAGAGCCACGTCCAGCATCTCCCGGTGCAATACGTCCATCACGACATATCCGCGCTTGCCCGACCGCACCGCTTCCATCGCCGGCTGGTAGTCCTTGCGCCAGCGGTTGGCGAACGCGACCCAGTCGAGCGCGTGGCCGTGGGGCGCGAGCATCGTTTCGGCTTCGCGTGCAATGCCGGTGCACCAGTCGACCGTCGTGCCGAAGACGTCGAACGTCAGTGCTTTGATGCGCGAAAGATCGGCCATGGACAACACTTGCACGGACCGGCTTTCCATCACAGAGAGGCCAGGGAACAGCACATGAATTTTTCGTCCGACACTGCAGCCCCGGTCCACCCGGCGATCCTCCAGGCGCTGGCTGAAGCCAATGCCGGACCCGCTCCGAGCTACGGCGCGGACAAATGGACCGCCGCCGCAAAGGCTGCGCTCAGCGAGGCCTTCGAGACCGAGCTGGACATGTGGCTTGTCCCCTCAGGCACTGCGGCTAACGCCTTGTGCCTCGCCCTCATCTGCCCGTCGCACGGCGCGATAGCCTGCCATGAGGAAGCGCATATCGAACGCGATGAACGCGGCGCGCCGGAATTCTTTACCGGCGGCGCCAAGCTGGCTCTCCTGCCTGGCGCGCACGCCAAGATCGACCTTGCCGCCCTGAAGGCCCGCCTCGACGCCAGCCGGCCTGCCTTCGTCCATGAAGTCCCGGTCTGCGCGCTTTCGCTGTCGAACCTCACCGAAAGCGGCGCCTCCTACACCGCCTCCGAGATCGCCGAACGCACCGGCCTCGCCCGCGCGCATGGTTACGTACATCTTGACGGCGCGCGCTTCGCCAACGCGCTGGTCACTACCGGCGCCACGCCCGCAGAGCTGAGCTGGAAGGCCGGCGTAAACCTCATGAGCTTCGGCGCAACCAAGAATGGCGCGATCGGCTGCGAGGCTATCCTGCTCTTCGGCGAAGCCCGGAAGTTTGCGCCTGACCTGATGGCCCGCGCCAAGCGCGCCGGCCACATGCCGCCCAAGATGCGTTTCCTCGGCGCCCAGATGGCGGCCTATCTGAAGGACGGCCTCTGGCTCGATCTCGCCAGGCGCTCCAACGCCTCGGCCAAACGACTGGCCGACAGCCTGGTGAAGGCAGGCGGCAAGCTTGCCCATCCGGTCGACGGCAACGAAGTCTTCTGCCATTTGCCGGACGGGGCCGCTGACCGCCTCGGCGCTGCCGGCGCCTCATTCTACCCCTGGCCCGACGGCTCCCATCGCTTTGTCTGTTCGTGGGCGACAACGGATGCCGAAATCGACGCAGCAGTCCGCACCATCGGCGCCTGATCTGAAGCATACGGAAAGTTGCGTATTTTCAGGAGATTAACGCAAACCGTACAAATTCAGCGGGCCAATTTCCGGAAAATCGACGCTGTTTTGGCATGTTCTACGGGTTCGGCGGGACGAAGAGTTCCGGCGGATGGGTTGGAAACAGCGGGCCAATGCGTTTCGAGAACTGGAAAACCCTGTTCCTGGGCGAGGTCGAAATCCCGGCCGAGCAACAGGAAGCCATCGGGGCCGCCCGCCGGCGCCGCTTTCACGATTTTGCACCGCTCGCAGCCATCCACGGCCTGCTTAACGCCAGCATCCTCACCTTCGCCTTCTGGGCCGAACAGATCATGCCGATCGTGTTCGTGTGGTGCTACACCAGCGCCGTCCTCGTCCTCCTCCGCTTCCGTGAAGGCCATCGCAAGGCCGGCAGCGACGGCCGCAAGGAAGACGGCAAGATCCTCCGCCACACCCTCGCCAGCGGCGCAGTCTGGGGCCTTATCCTCTGGGGCCTCATCGGCTCGAGCGGACCCGAACACCTTCTCCTTCTCGGCGTTCTTACCGCTTCGGTCCTGTGCGTCGGCGCCCTGCTGCACTCGAGCTTCCCGGCCGCCTCGCTCGGCTATTCGGTCCTGGTCGGCCTCGGGGCCGCCGTCGGCCTTTTCACCGGCCATTACATGTGGGCCGCCGAAACCGCGATTGTCCTCATCGGCTGCATCGCCGCCCTGCAGGCCTTCGCTTCGATGACCGGCGCCAACTATGTCCGCCGCCAGCTCAACGCCTCCGCCCTTCGTGAAGCGAAAGAGACGGTGAGCCTGCTGCTGAACGACTTCGAGGCCCATTCGGCCGACTGGCTATGGCGCACGGATGCACATGGCCGCATCGGCCGCGCTTCGCAGCGCTTCATCGACGCAACCGGCCTTTCCGCCGAACATATCGAAGGCGGCAGCCTGCTCGCCCTGTTCGCGCCGGACTCGAGCCACCAGCTCGACGTCATCATGCGCGAGCGCAAGACGTTCCGCGATGTCGTCCTGCGCGTGCAGATCGGCGGCCGCGAAGGCTGGTGGTCGCTCTCAGGCCAGCCGACCCCCGACGGCGGCTATCGCGGCGTCGCTTCGGACATCACGCGCTCACGCGATGCCGAAGCCCGTGTCGCCTACGTCACCGAGTACGACAGCCTCACCGACCTCGCGAACCGCGCGATGCTGGTCCGCCAGCTCGAAATTGCAAAGGGCGCAGCCGAGACCCGCGGCGAACGCTTCGCGCTCTACGTCATCGACCTCGACAACTTCAAGTCGATCAACGACACGCTCGGCCACCCGGCGGGCGACGCCTACCTCAAGATCGTGGCGCAGCGCCTGCGTGACAGCGTCGGACCCACCGCCTTCCTCGCCCGCCTAGGCGGCGACGAGTTCGCCGTTCTCAAGCGCGATGTCGAGCGGGAGGAAGCCGAAGAGCTGGCCGACATCGTCGTCGACGCCCTGCTCGCCCCCGTGAGCCTCAACGGCAAGGAAATCCTCGCCGGCGGCAGCGTGGGTATCGCCGTTGCGCCCGCCGACGGCATGGATCCGGCCGTCCTGATGAAGAATGCCGAGCTGGCGCTTTATCGCGCCAAGGCGCAGGGGCGCGGTTGCGCCCGTTTCTTCGAAACCGGCATGGAACAGGACGCGCAGGTTCGCGCCGATCTCGAAGCCGACCTCCGCAACGCGCTCGCGACCGACGCGATGGACGTCTACTTCCAGCCGCTGCTCAACACGCGCACCCGGAAAGTTGCAGGCTACGAGACGCTGCTGCGCTGGAACCGCCCGGGGCACGGCCTCGTCTCCCCGTCGACCTTCATCGCCTGCGCCGAGGAAACCGGCATCATCGTCCCGCTGGGCGAATGGGTGATCCGCAAGGCGATCCAGGAAGCCTCCGAATGGCGCGATGATGTCGCCGTGGCGATCAACCTGTCGCCGGCGCAGATGCAGAACCCGTCCCTGCTGGCCACAGTCGTCGGCGCCCTCGCCGCCTCCCAGCTCGATCCGGGACGCCTCGAAATCGAGATCACCGAAAACGTGCTGATGCAGGAAACCGAGCACAACCTGCGCACGCTGCATGCGCTGCGCGAACTGGGCGTGAAGATCGCGCTCGACGATTTCGGCACGGGCTTCTCCTCGCTGAGCTACCTGCGCAACTTCCCGTTCGACAAGATCAAGATCGACCAGCGCTTTGTCGCCGATATCGACACCAGCACCGAGAACCAGGCCATCGTGCGAGCAATCATCTCGCTCGCACGCGACCTCGGCATGCGCGTCACCGCTGAAGGCGTCGAGACCGAACAGCAGGCGACCGTGCTCGCAGGCCTCGGCTGCACCGAAGTCCAAGGCTACCTTTATAGCCGGCCGCTGCCGTCGAGCGAACTCGAGAAGAAAGAGCCGGCGGTGCACGCAGGATCCAGGGTCGCGCACTTCCGCCGGAGCGCTTGACGGAAATTTCGAATCTCCCATTGCGCGACCAGCGCTCCGCCGTTAACAAAGGCGCTGGGTGAATTGGGGGACGTGGGGGGACTATCCTGTTTGAAGGTGACGAGGCGGCGTACGCTGAGCGTACGGTCGACGCCGAGAGCATTTCGCTGGACGAAACATTTGAACGCAGGCTCCGGGAAGCGAAAGCCTTCGGCAGCGCATGCAACGGCTTGGCGGACAAATATCCGGAGCTGAGCGCAAAAAGCGGCCTTTCCGCGGGACAAAGAGCCGGCGGATGGGCGCTGCTGGGAGGAATTCTGGCGGCGCTGGCGATAGCGCCAACGATGCTCCTGACCCTCACGGTGTTCTTCTTTGCAAGCTACTTCGGCGTCATCATCGTCATGCGGCTGTGCGCAACCATCGCCGCCTTTGTCGGGAAGCCGCCGCAGCCCCGGTCACGCCTCGACGACCGGTTTCTTCCGACACTGACGATCCTGATCGCGATCTATCGCGAACCTCCGGACGTGGTGGCCTCTCTCATCAAGGCCATCCGCAGCCTCGACTACCCCTTCGAAAAACTCGATGTAAAGCTCATCCTTGAAGCGGACGATGACGGTACGATCGAGGCCGTTCGCCGGCAGTATCCGCCAGCAAACTTCGAACTGATCCCCGTGCCGCCGAGCGAACCGCGCACCAAGCCAAAGGCGCTCAATCTCGGTCTGGATCGAGCCAGAGGAGAGATCATCGCGGTCTTTGACGCCGAAGATCGCCCTTCCCCGGAACAACCGCGCGAGGCCGTCGCGGCGTTCCAGTCCGGGCCACGAAATCTGGCCGTCGTTCAGGCGCCGCTCGCAATCCACAACGGGAAGAGCAGCTGGATCGCGCGGCAGTTCGAAGTTGAGTACGCGATCCTGTTCAATGTCTGGCTTCCTTTCCTTGCGCGCCTGCGCCTGCCGCTGCCGCTAGGCGGAACCAGCAACTATTTCCGGCGCGACCGCCTGAAGGCGGCTGGCGGCTGGGATGCGTGGAACGTGACAGAGGATGCCGATCTCGGCATGCGTCTCGCCCGCTTCGGAGGGCGAGCCGCGATGATTTCTTCGCCGACCTGGGAAGAGGCGCCAGTTCAGTACAGGCATTGGGCCAAGCAGCGGACACGCTGGATGAAAGGTCACCTGCAAACGTGGTTGGTGCTGATGCGCGACCCGCTCGCGGCCGCACGCGAAATGGGCTTTGCAAACTTCGCCTCCGTGCAGTTTACACTCGGTGGCGCACTGCTTACGGCGATAATGCACCTGCCGATAATCATCTGGCTGCTGCTCGGGTTGGTGACGCCCTGGGTATCCCTTGAGGGGTGGCACGCGGTCCTCTTCGGCGCCGGATATGGCGGCGTCATGGCTGCCGCGATCGCGGCGCAACGAAAGACGCCGGCGCATGTTCTGGCGACCCTGCCTCTCTACTGGCCGCTTCTCTCATGGGCGATGCTGAAGGCATTCTGGGAGATCCAGACCCGCCCGCACTATTGGGCCAAGACGCCACACGGGGAAGCGGCGCGCAAAGGGTAGCGGAGGTAGACCGCGCAGACATGCCGCAGGCGGCGCAGCTTGCAGCGGCATTCGCCCCGCGCCAAGCCACAGCCATGGAATGGACCCTTACACTTGTCGTTATCGGGATCGGGCTCGTAATCACCGCCTTCGCAGCCTGGAAATCCGGGCAGCCGAAGAAGGACAGCCTCAAGGCGCGCTGGATCTCCTGGCCGCTGGTAACGGTGATCGGCGGCGGCGTGCTCATGCTGGCGCTGATCCACATGGCAAGCCTGCTTGGCGTCAACGCCAACAGTGGCGGCCGGTATCTCCCCTGACTTGACCGGCCTGAGGCCCGCCGATAGCCCTGAACAAAATGTCCGAAAGGACTTTCGCCTCGGGGTAGCGATCATGGCTGATCTGGAAAAATTCCGTGCGGAAACCCGCACCTGGCTTGAGGCCAATTGCCCTGCTTCGATGCGTACGCCAATGGTCGAGGACGAAGTTGTCTGGGGCGGCCGGGGTGAGAAATTCAAGAACCCGGACTCCAGGCTCTGGCTTGAGCGCATGGCCGCCCGCGGCTGGACCGCGCCGGCTTGGCCGAAGGAATACGGGGGCGGCGGCCTCTCGAAAGCCGAAGCCCTGATCCTCGATCAGGAACTGAAAGCAATGAAGGCGCGTGCGCCGCTTGCCTCGTTCGGCCTCTGGATGCTCGGGCCGGTGCTTCTCGAGTATGCCAACGAAGAACAGAAGAAACGCTTCCTGCCCGACATCGTCCATGGCCGCACGCGCTGGTGCCAGGGATATTCCGAGCCCGGCGCAGGCTCCGATCTCGCCTCGCTGCAGACGAAGTGCGAGGACAAGGGCGACCACTACCTGATCAACGGCTCCAAGATCTGGACCAGCTACGCCAATTATGCCGACTGGATCTTCTGCCTGGTCCGCACCGATTTCACGAAGAAGCATGAAGGCATCTCCTTCGTCCTCTTCGACATGACCACGCCCGGCGTCGAGACGCGCCCGATCCTGCTGATCTCCGGTTCGTCGCCCTTCTGCGAAACCTTCTTCACCGACGTGAAGGTGCCGAAGGCGCAACTCGTCGGCACGCCCGGCAAGGGCTGGGACATCGCCAAGCGCCTGCTGCAGTATGAGCGCCAGAACATTTCGGCGACAGGTTTCGGCGCCGACCGCAATTCCGGCCCGACGCTGGCCGACATCGCCAAGAAGTATGCCGGCGTGAAGGATGGCGCTATTGCCGACGGCGACCTCCGCAGCCGCGTCACCAGGCTGATGATGTACGAGCAGGCCTTCATGCTCACCATCCAGCGCAACGCGGAAATGGCGAAGGCCGGCGCGGATGTCGGCCCCGGCACGTCGATCATCAAGTACGCAGCCGCCAAGATGAACCAGACCAAGACCGAGCTGCAGGTCGAAGCCATGGGCCATCAGGGCCTCGGCTGGGAAGGCGAAGGCTTCAAGCCTGGCGAAATCCTCTCCACCCGCTCCATGCTGCGCGCGAAGGGCAACTCGATCGAGGGCGGCACGTCCGAGGTGAACCTCAACGTCATCGCCAAGCGCGTGCTGGGTTTGCGGGATCACCAGTAGGCGATCATGAATCAGGCCATGCGAGTTGCGGGCCTGGCAATTCCTGCTGTCGCCGCCCTGCTCGTAACTGCCGAGATCGCATTTCGCGCCATCGCTGGCGAACGCCTGCTTTATCGCGAGGACCCAGCGATAGAATACTTGCCGGCGCCCGATCAGTCCGTGATGCAACGAGGCATCCGTTTCGAGACGAATGAACACGGTATGCGCAGCCCGGAAATTGCGCGCGAGAAACCTGACGGTTCGTTCCGTGTGCTTGTGCTCGGAGACAGCGTCGTATTCGGCCATACCAACATCAGCCAGGCCGACTTGGCGACGACCCGACTTTCTTCCGTGGAGTTGGGCGACGGCCGACGCGTCGAGGCGCTCAACGTATCCGCGCCATCATGGGGGCCCGGCAATCTGCTCGGCTGGATCGAGGCCAACGGTCTAAGTGGCGCAGATGCAGTCGTCGTTGTGTTGTCCAGCCACGATCTTGACGATGACCGCACGTTCGCGCCGCCAGACAGGAACATCTATCCGCAGAAGCAGCCGGTGTTTGCGCTCGGCGACTGGCTCGCGCGACAGTTCAGCAGCAGCGACGCCAGTCCGGCTTCCACCGACCCTCGGTCGCAGGGCGATGCACGTCGATCCTTGCCCGCCCTTTTCCAGCGGCTCTCCAGAGCTCCTTCCGGCGCCTGTCTTGTCATCCACGCCACGGTCGAGGAGTTGTTCTCGCTAACCCCTTCGTCCAGCGTTTCCGATCTGCGCGAGGTCGCTGTCGCCGCCGGCCTGGACGTTGTCCACGCGCGCGACCTCATCGACTCATCCGATTATGTCGACGGCATCCACCTGTCGACGGATGGGCAAGCCGGTCTGGCGAGGGCGATCATGGCGTGCCCGGCCCTCTCCGGCGGGCCGCTGCGCGGCTAGCGCATCAGCAGCTTGAGCAGTCGCTTCGTGCGCTTCCCGTATGGCGGCGCCAGGAGGTTGGCCGCGTTGAAGAAGCCGGTGCGGAACACCGCGCGCGGATGGGTGAAGCGCTCGAAGCCGGCGAGGCCGTGATAGTAGCCCATGCCGCTGGGACCGATGCCGCCGAACGGAAGGTCTTCCTGCGCGATATGGAGCAGTGTGCCGTTGATCGTGACGCCGCCAGATCGCGTGCGGTCCAGCACCAGGTTCTGTTCGCGCCTGTCTTCCGCAAAGATGTAGAGCGCAAGCGGCGCCGGATGTGATTCGACCCAGTCGATCGCATCCTCCAGCGAGTCATAGCCGATCACCGGCAGGACCGGGCCGAAAATCTCCTCGCGCATCAGCACGCAGTCCTGCGGGGCATCGAGGACCACGGCCGGCGGAAGAATGCGCCTCGCACGGTCAGGCGGCGAAGGATGGCGCATGACGCGCGCCCCACCCTGCTCGGCTTCGGCAATCGCCTCCGTCATCCGGTCAAAGGCGCGTTCGCTGATCAGCGAGGAATAGTCCGGGCCAAGATTGGGATAGGCGCGGCGCACTTCCGCCATGACGCGCTCAGCGATCTGGATGGCCCGCGCGCGCGGGACGAGCACATAGTCGGGCGCGATGCACGTCTGGCCTGCATTGATGAACTTGCCGTAGGCGATCGACTTGGCCGCCTTCGTCATCGATGCCGACGGGCACAGTATCGCCGGGGACTTGCCGCCAAGCTCAAGGGTGACGGGCACGAGGTTTTCGGCCGCGGCCTGCGCGACCTTCTTTCCGATATTGGTCGAACCGGTGAAGACAAGATGATCGAAGGGGAGCTTCGTGAACTCGGCGGCGACATCCGGCCCACCCGTCACGACCGCCACGACATCCTCGGCAAACGCCTCGGCGATCGTGCGCTTCAACAGATCGGAGAACACCGGCGTCTGCTCTGACGGTTTGAGGATGGCGCGGTTGCCGGCTGCGAGTGCATCAACCAGCGGCGCCAGCGCCAGCTGCAGCGGATAGTTCCACGGCGAGACGATACCGATCACGCCCAGAGGCTCCCGCCTCACCAGCGCGGAGCCTGGCCAGAAGGTGAAATCCACTTCCCGGTAGGAGGGCTGCATCCAGAACTTCACGTTTCGCTCGGCGTGCCGGATCTGCGACAGCACGACCTGCGTTTCGAGCAGTGATGTCTCGAACCGCGAGCGATTGCCGAAGTCGTTGGATATGGCCTCGGCGAAGACAGGCGCATTGTTGCGCACCATATCGTCCAGCTGCGTAAGCCGCTGCGACCGTATCCGCGCCGACGGCGGACCGTCACGGCGCTGCGCCGCGCGCTGAAGCTCGAGAATGCGTGAGGCTTCGCTCGACGTTTCCGCCTGCTTTAGATCGAT
Source organism: Hyphomonadaceae bacterium (assembly GCA_036554545.1). Classification (GTDB taxonomy): domain Bacteria; phylum Pseudomonadota; class Alphaproteobacteria; order Caulobacterales; family Hyphomonadaceae; genus UBA7672. The sequence continues at coordinate 4,875 of DATBNA010000261.1, read as the reverse complement.
GATGCGGGCGACCTCGCCGGACGTTTCGGTCATAAATGAAGGCAATAGCGACGCGCGAACAAGGTCAAGGCGCGCTGATCAACCCTTCTTATGATAAACGCCGGTGAACCATTCGACCCACTTTTTCGTTTCGGGGTCGAACTCTTCGAAATGCTGACGGATGGAACCATCTGCCTGCCTGGTCCATACACCAAGGAAGGGCGCGGAGCGGCCGTCGCGATAACGGATCTGACCGCGGAGTTCCATTTCCCCCTTCGCATTGAGGCCGCCGGAATAATCGATGACATTGTCCTTCGACACCCAGACCTGACGCCACAGCATCGAACCCGGATCGTAGAAATTGTAGCTCTGGCCGGTGTTGCCGCTGACGGCCTTCCATCGCTCGAGAATCAGGCAGCCGCCCTCCTCTCTTGTGATGGAGTTCTCACCCTGCTTCTTGCCGGCGAGGTCGCTGACGACCCATTCGCCAAGCCAGAAATCCAGCTGGCGATAGGCTGCGTCGCTGCAAGGTGGAGACGCTGCTGGTGTTTGCGCGAAAGCAGGCGCCGCCAGCAAGGCGGCGAGGACGACATGGCTTTTCATTCGGCTCCCCGAGAAAGCGTCGACCCCATGGGAACTTGCCGTATCGGGCCTTGGCCTGCAAGCCGGTCGAGGAACGCACGTCCAGTGGACATCGCACTGGTGTCGCGCTGCCTCACCACCTTCTCCGCCAGCATATCGCAACCGGGAAATGGGAATATTCCCGCAATGGGGAGTCCTGGACGCCCTTCCAGGACAAGGTTCTCCATTGCTGCGCGATTTTCAGCGGAATGCCGGCCAATTGAGCTTCGCCGCAAACCGGAGCAGTGTGCGGAAGGTCGAAATCAACCGGCGGGACAGACATGCGCAGCCAAGCTGCAATCGCTCTCTTGTGTTTGCTGGGCGCATGCGAGCGCACGGCGGAAACTCCGGCCACGCCCGCGCCAGCGGCATCGAACATTCCGGCCCAGCCCGAAGGCCTGAGCCCGTCCGTATCCGATATCCTCGCGGCGTCAAAACCTGAGGAGTGGCGGCCGCTCAACCCCGAGAACACGCTCTACATGGAGCTGCCGCAAGGCCGGGTGGTGATCGAGCTTGCGCCCGACTTCGCGCCGAACCATGTCGCCAATGTGAAAGCGCTCGCACGCGAAGGATATTTCACCAACGGCGCCATCACGCGCGTGCAGGACAACTATGTCGTGCAATGGGCGCAGGCCGCCGAACCGGAACGGGCGCCCAAGGTCGGACAGAAGACGCTGAAGGCGGAATTCACGCGCCCGCGCGATACCACGATCGGCTTCGACGTGCTGCCCGATCCGGACACCTATGCGCCGGAAGTCGGCTTCTCCAACGGCTTCCCGGCGGCGCGGGACGACACTTCGATGTGGCTCACGCATTGCTACGGCACGGTCGGCGTCGGGCGTGAAAACGATCCGGATTCGGGCGGCGGCACGGAACTCTACGCCATCATCGGCCAGAGCCCGCGTGGTCTCGACCGCAACATCACCGTGCTCGGCCGTGTCGTGCAGGGGATGGAGCTGCTCTCTTCCCTGCCCCGCGGCACAGGCGATCTCGGCTTCTACACCAGCCCCGACCAGTATCACCGCTATGCCGACATCCGCGTCGCCGCCGACGTACCGGTCGCCGAGCGCACCAATCTCGAAACCCTGCGCACCGACAGCGAAAGCTTCGCCACACTGGTCAATTCACGGCGCTGGCGGAAGGATGCCTTCTATCACGTGCCGCAGGGCCGCATCGGCCTCTGCAACATCAACGTTCCGGTCCGTCCAATCCAGTAGCGCTTCCCCTCTCGCGCTTCCCGCGTCGCCGCGCTAAGAGGCGAACGAGCTGATTGCACTTGCAAGGACCTGCGCCGGAGGAACGCCTATGACCATCCCGATGTCGACGATCATCAAGGGCGCGGGGGCCCAGACGCTGGGCGCGCTGGCAGGGGTCCTCAAGAAGGGCGCCGACCATGCCGCGGCCGCCAAGCTGCCAGAAGAAGTCTTCCTCAACTTCCGCCTCTACCCGGACATGTTCCCGCTCAGCCGCCAGGTGCAGATCACGTGCGACAACCTCGCGCGCGGCGCAGCCAGGCTCGCCGGCATGGAGCTGCCCGCCTTCCCGGATGTCGAGACAAGCTTCGCGCAACTCATCGAGCGCACGCAGAAAGCCAATGCCTATGTCCAGAACGCGCCGTCCGAGGCGATGGACGCCCGGACGCAGACGGTGGTCAGCATACCGATCGGCGGCGGCAAGGAAATGCCGATGACCTGCAGCCAGTACCTCTTGTCCTTCGTGCTGCCGAACTTCTATTTCCACGCCGCAACGGCCTACGACATCCTCCGTCACAATGGCGTTGTGCTCGGCAAGGGCGATTTCCTGCGCCCGCCGGCCTGACCTATTCGACGCCGCCTGCCTCCTCGATCAGTTTCATCGCCGGCTCGCTCACGAATATCTGGCGGTGGAAACGCCGGCCCCAGCTGAGCGGCGTCACGTCCCTGAACTCGTGCATCACATCGGGCCCATAGCCCGGATGCATCTGCTTGCGCAGCGACGCCCTCACATTGGGGTTGGCGCCGTGCGCCAGCAGCAGCTCCGTGAAAGGTGCAACCTTGGGACCGCCTTTGCCGTAGTTCATCCAGAAATTCGGTTGCGCCACCACGGTTGAGAACAACGGCGTATGTCCGCCGAACCCATCGCCATCGATCGCCGCGCGCGCATTGACGTCAGCGCCCTTCCCGATCAGCCAGCGCGCGATCTCGAGCTCGTCGTAGTCACAGCACATGTGGAGCAGCGTGGCGCCACGCAGAGGCGTGCCGTGCGTCGCCAGCACTTCGTCATGGCAACCCATCTCGGGCGGATAGATGTCCTCCCACGCCCATTGCCGGTTCAGCATCCCGGGATCGGCCCGGAGATGCTTTTCCAGAAGATCGATCCGGCCGCGATGCAGCGCCATCGGCGGGGTATCGGGATAGGTCAGGCCGTGCGTTTCATACATGGCAAGGATCGCGTGCTTGGCCTCGGGCTTGCGACTGTCGGTTTCCAGTACGACATCGACCGGCGCCAGCCGCCGCCCATCGGCATCGACGACAGGACATCCGAATTTCAGGACAAACGCCGTACCTGAATCGCTGAGCGTGTAGGCCGGACCGCCCAGCGCGTCCTCTGGCGGCTTCGGCTTTCCCATCAGGTTGTGCAGCAGGTAGGCCGTATCGACCTTGCTCTGCAGCACGGCGCGGTCGAGCGCGTGCGCATGATCCTTTGCACCAAGATCGTGCAGCATCTGTATGATCGCGTTGCGTCCGGCATTCGCCGCATAGGTCATCGGCGGGCCCCAATTGCTTTCCTGCCCCATCGGGCGAACCAGGGCGTTCTCGTGAAGCAGCTTGGGATGCCGCGTCACCAGCACGCGTACCTTTGCGATATCGTCCTTCCAGATCGCATCGATGATCTCGCAGCACTGGACGATCCGCGGCCAGCTTGCCGCGCCATAGCCGCGCGCGATCACCAGCTGCGCGTCGGCGAGCTTCGCCTCCGCCGGATCGACTGTCTCGGGATGGAACTGCACGAACTCCGAAACGGCCTTGGGTTCGCGGCGACGCAGGCCGCGCAGCAGCTCCTTGGCCTGGCGTTTCAGCTGATCGAGGTTGGGGCGAACGGGCAGATTCCGTTCGGGCAATGGCGTCGTCATGGCGAGCCTCCTTCAAGGCGCCCGGCGTCCGCTCATGCGGGCAAAGGAGGTTCGTTGCGAACCGTCGATTGTCGTTTCAAGGCTCAGGTGAACTCGGTTCTGCCCGCGGACCGGAGGCGTCCTGAACGCCTGCCGGAAGACTACGCCCGCAGCGGCTCGAAGACAATTCGCCAGAAGCCCGTGGCGGCGCCTTCGACACCGAAATCGTTGTCGGAGCAGATGAGGACTTCGGTAGGCGACAGCAGCGCCATGCCTTCGATATCCGGACCGATCTCCGGATAGTCATCGCTCGACACCAGCGGCGTCTTTTCCGGCAGGCGGCGAAGGTCGATATCGTAAAGCTTGGTCGAATGCGCGATGCGCTCCAGCACGATAAGGCGATCCTCGCCGAGCCATGCGAATTCGCAGATTTTCAGGTCGCCGGCGCCCACTCGCCGCCGCGCCGAGTCTCGCCGGAACGTCGACGGCGCATCGAAAGGATAGCGCCACTCGCCGACAAGGGCGCCTGTTCGTGCGTCCAGCTTCCACACCGGGACGTAATGCTCCTGCTCGCCGGCAGGAGCGCTCTGCAGCGAAAGGTAGAGGAACGCGCCATCAGCGGACGCAGCCAATGCCTCGAAGCCGCGATTGACCCTTCGCCTCGCAGCAACCGCAGGAAGCACGCCTCGCACGATGACGTCCGGATGCGCGAGCCCGCCTTCCCGCCCTGCCGCAACCCAGCGCTCGCTGACAACGCCGCCTGCATCTGCCTTCAACACTGACGGCCCATACTCCTCTGCAAGGAAGAACCCGCCATCCGGCATCGTCGCGATCGCTTCGGTGTCGGCGCCAAGCGCATCTGGCTGTACGGGCTGGCCATCGATGTCGAACACCTGCTCCATCTCGCCGCCGGGCAGTGCGCGCCCGCTGATACGCTGGCCCGAACGCGTACGCAGTGGGAAGTGCTTCACGAGCCGCACCTCGCGACCGGGCACCTTCAGCTCCGCAATTTCCGGCCCTGCATCCGGCATCGGCATGATCTTGGCGTCGCGGATCTTGCGCAGGCGGTCGAGATGCGCGAGGCCATAGTCGTCGACGGCCTGCGATACGAAAAGGTTCGGTCCCCGATCCGTCACGGCAAAGACGCGGCCATCGCGCGAGCAGAGGCCGGAGCCGAGCCCCAG
>DATBNA010000235.1:0-4816 GCA_036554545.1 Hyphomonadaceae bacterium | reverse complement strand
AGATTGCCCGTCGGCTCGTCGGCAAAGACAATCGCGGGATTGCTTGCCAGCGCCCGCGCCACCGCCACGCGCTGTCTTTCACCGCCGGAGAGCTGGCCCGGATAGTGATCCATGCGGGCGCCAAGGCCCACCGCTTCAAGTCCCGACTTCGCCAGCCGGTCGACATCGGCGAGCCCCGCGATCTCCAGGGGCGCCCGCACATTGTCGAAGGCGTTCATCGTGCCTAGCAGGTGGAAGGACTGGAACACCAGGCTGACGCGCCCGCGCCGCAGCCGGGCCAGCTCGTCCTCGCTTTTGCCGGTGAGCGATTCGCCGAGAAGCTTCACCTCCCCCTTCGTTGCGCGCTCGATCCCGGTGGACACCGCGATAAGCGAGGACTTCCCCGATCCCGACGGCCCGACAACGGCGACGCTTTCGCCCGGCATGGCGCGAAAGCTTACGCCCTTCAGGATTTCCACAGGTCCTGATGCAGCCGGCAATGTCAGGTAGACATCGGATAGTTCCAGCGCGGCGTCCAAATTCTGCCCTCATGCTGCGGGACCAGTTTGTCGCCGCTTGCGCTTGATCGCGTGACGAGCTTGATGCGGCCTCGCATATCAAACGGCAAGATCGGAAGACCGATGCGCCTGACCTGTTTCGTCCTTGCAGCCGCTCTCGTCCTTGGCGGATGTGGGGAGAATGCACCCGCGGGCAATCCTCTGGTCAGCGACGAACCGATCGGCGATGCATCTGCTGAGATGACCAACAGTGCTCCCGTGATCGTGATGCTCGGCGACAGCCTGACAGCCGGTTTCCAGCTTCCGGCCGGGGCCGCCCTTCCCGCCGCGCTCCAGCGCGAGTTCGAAGGTCGCGGCGTTCCGGGCCGGTTCGTCAACGCCGGCGTCTCAGGTGACACTACCGGCGATGGCCTCAATCGTTATGAATGGAGCGTCGAGGGATCGAACGCCGACCTGCTGGTGGTCGCGCTGGGCTCCAACGATTTCCTCGCCCAGCTGCCGGCCGACGTCCCGAAGCGCAATCTCGCCGCTATCCTGACCAAGGCGAAGGCGGACAATCTGCCGACCGTCCTGCTTGGCGTCGCTATTCCGGGCGAAGCGAAGGACGAGCACGAAGCGGCCTATGCCGCGATCTATCCTCAGCTCGCCGCCGAATTTGGCGTCCCCTACCTTCCCGACATGCTCGCGCCGGTAGCGGGCAAGCCCGGCCTCCTGCAGCAGGACGGCGTTCACCCGACCGCGGAAGGGGTCGAAGCGATGGCAGGCGAGATCGCCGCTTTCCTGGCGCCGCTGGTCGAAGACCTCAGCTGACGAAGCTCCTCAAGCACGGTTTGAGGCAGCAGCAGGCGGCGAGCGCCGGGCACAACACGCGCAGGCATTGCAAAGTCCGGCTCGTCGAACTGCATCGCGTTCATCAGGGTCGAGAAGAACGAATTGCTGTTCTGCCCGAAACCGAGAAACGGATACGGCAGGCCAGCGCCGCCCTCCGGCCCCTCGCTCAGCGCATTGATCCGCTTCAGGGCGTCCAGCCCGGGCGCAAGCATCGCCTCGACATCGCGCTCCGATAGCTTTTCCGCCAGCACGCGAACGCTGCCGCGCTCGATGGCGTCGCCGACTGCGCGCGAACGCAGGGCTACACCGTTGATCGGCAGGAAGGTCTGTGGATGCCGTTGGGTGTCATAACCGCGCAAGCGGTCTGACCTGAGATACCCGATCGGCTTGTGGCGCCAGCGCTGACGTGCGCGGTCATACCAGCTGGCGAGACCGTTGACCTGCCGCACGGCGTTGAGCCGGGGATCGACCACAAGGATCATCCGGTGCGCCGCAAAGCGCGAGCTCCACGGGATGCGCAGTTCGGCTGCTGCAATGATCCATCCAGTCGTCATTCGCAAAAGATGGGGCGCCTATCGCGGATTGGGTAGCGCTGCCTGTGCAGCCGGATGCGCGGCGGTCCACGCCTCGCCCTGCCGCCTCACGACCTCGACGAGGTTCCCGAGCGCAAGGTTCATGTCCATGAGGTGCAGTCCCCAGGCGGGTTGAACTTCGCCATTGGTCACGACTTCGCCGACGATTGAATCCACACGCTTGTCGGCAGGATCAGCGCTGACGCTCACCGCTAGATAGCTGAACCCGCCCTGGTTCACGCACCGGGCCGACAGCATCCCCGGCAGCATCACGAAGGGCGTCTCAATGATTGCTCCGTCCGTTGTCCATGGCAGGGGGTCAGCCATGGATTCGTGCGCCGACGTCGCCGGCAGGATAGCCTTGAGCTGGCCGCCGGAACCGTCCAGCTCAGCGGGGTTCACACAGGCTGCATGCATGCCCTGCTCCTCTGTCCTGCCGAACAGCGAGTTCACCGGCGGCGGCGCTGACGCGCGGAACGAAACATAGGAGATGGCGCACCGCGTGTCCGTTGCGCTCTGGCAAAGTCCGATATCGCGGAACGATCCTCCGCCCTCGTGCGGATTGGCGACGGCGAGGTTGGTCCCGATCAGCAGCGCCGACACCAGCCTGTCCTGCACCGGCTTGCCATCGATCTCGGCCGCGATGAGCCGCGTCAGCAGGCCCGCTCCCTGGCTGTGGCCGACCAGCACAACGCCGCGACCGCCATTGTCGCTGGCGAGATAATGGTCCCACGCCGCCTTCACGTCGGCGTAGGCCATCTCCCGATTGGTTGCGGGCTGCTCGCCGGCCAGCATCTGGCGCAGCGCGGGCAGCGTCACCTGACGGTACATCGGCGCATAGAGCCGGCACACTGAACCGAAGCGTGCAAGCTGCTGGCGCGCGACCTCAAGCTCTTCGACGCCGGGCGTCGTGTCCGAGTTCGGCGTCTCGTCGCGCGACACCGTAGGATAGACATAGAAGCAGTCGATGTTCGCCGACGGATTCGGTGCAAACGTATCCTTCGTCAGTTTGCCATCAGCAGCAACGCTCGTTGCCGCCGCCGCCTGCTCGCAGGCATCTGCTACGTCGGGGCGGCACAGCCATGTGGATGTCGATGAGTAGTCAACCGGCGTCACCGGCGCGAGCGCAGGACCGGCATCGCTGGTGTCCGCGGCCTGCGCAGATGTCGCAGCAGGCAATTCTGCATTCTTGTCCTGGCCGCAGGCAACGAGGATGGCGGCGGCGCCCAGCAGGCAGGCGAGACCCGTGACGTGTTTCATGCGGCGCTCCCCATTGCCTTGCGGCGTTCCGCCGTCCTCAGACGACAATGTGGCGCCAACGCCTCAGGCGTCAAATCTCGCGACGGGACAGGCCTTTGCGGACGTTCAACCAGCAGGACACAAGAACGCGAGGCGCGACAGCGGCTCCCTTTGCAATTTGCTGACGCTCGGGCAGGTTGCGCCCAGAAATTCGGTGCGCTGCGCAAGCTTGCGCAGTCGGGAGGAAGACATGACGAAACTGCTGGCGGCGGCCTTGGGCTGCGCATCGCTTCTGGCGCTGGCCTCGTGCCAGACCCAGAATGCGGACACGACTGCCGCTGCGCCGGCAGCGCCTGCAGCTCCGGCCGCCGCCGCCCAGCCCGCGCCCCAGCAAGCCGCTGCTGTCTTCCCGAACGCGGCGAACCCGCAGCAAGTCGCTGCAACCGGCGTGCATCCAGGCGAGGCCGTCTACAAGCAGGCCTGCGCCACCTGCCACGACAATCCGGAAGCCACGCGCTCGCCCTCGCGTGACAACCTCAAAGGGATGAGCTTCCAGTTCGTCAACTACGCGCTGACCCAGGGCAAGATGAAGGACATGGCGGCCGCGCTGACGCCGGAACAGCGTGGCGCGGTGGTGAGCTATGTCACCGGCCGTGACACGACGAAGTCGGTCGACTGGACGCCGAAGATGATGTGCACCGGCGCGCGCGCCGCGGTCGACCTCGAAGGTCCTGACGCCGTCATCTCTTCGCACTTCGGCTTCGACCGCAACAACACGCGCAAGCTGACGGCGAAGCAGTCCGGACTTACGACCGCGCAGATGTCGAACATGGAGCTTGCCTGGTCCATCGCCTTCCCCGATGCGCAGATCATGCGCTCGCAGGGCGCGATCGTCGGCAAGAACCTGTTCTATCCGGTGACCGACGCCGGCAAGCTCTATGCCTTCGATCTCTCGGACCCGGCGAAACCGTGCGTGCAGTGGGTCTACTCGACGCCCGGCGAAGCGCCGCTGCGCACCAGCGTCGCCTATGGCGTGCTTGGCGACGGCACGCCGCTGCTCGTCTTCTCCGGCATCGACTCGACCGTCCATGCCGTCGACCCGCGCACCGGCAAGGCGCTTTGGACCAAGCCGGTCGGCTTCTACTCGCACTCGATGACCACGGGCACGCCGACCGTGCTGAAGGATCGCGTGATCGTTCCCGTGGCGCAGTTCGAGATCTCGGTTGCAGCCGACAACGCCCACGATTGCTGCACCAACCATGGCTATGTGCTGTCGCTCGATCCCAAGACGGGCGCCCAGCAATGGCGCTACGACACCATGGAGGACGCCAAGCCACTGCGCGACCGCGGCGACGGCAAGCAGCTGAAAGGACCGTCGGGCGCGCCGATCTGGAACTCGCCGGTCGTCGATGAAAAGCGCGGCCTCGTCTATTTCGCCACCGGCGAAAGCAACTCCCCGCCTGCGCACAAGAATACCAATGCGGTGATCGCCATCGACCTCAGGACCGGCAAGGAGAAATGGAGCTTCCACGCCACGCCGGACGACATCTTCAACTCGGGTTGTGGCCTCAATCCGCAACCAACGCGCCTCAACTGCGTGAAGGCGCCCGAGACCGTCTATCGCGATGTCGACTTCGGCGCCTCGGTCATTCTCGGCAAGCTCAGCGATGGCAAGGA
>DATBNA010000210.1:0-7105 GCA_036554545.1 Hyphomonadaceae bacterium | reverse complement strand
ACCGACGAGGACACCGGCGAGAGCTTCACCTACAAGATCGTTGGCGAGGACGAAGCCAACGTGAAGCAGAAGAAGATCTCGATCTCTTCTCCGATCGCCCGCGCGATGATCGGCAAGGAAGCAGGCGACACGGCCGAGGTCTCCGCGCCGGGCGGCGCCAAGTCGTTCGAGATCGTCTCGATCTCCTGGAAATAGCGTGAGTTTGGCGCCGGGGACCGGACCATCCGTCTGGTGCGTGGCTGACGGGCGCGCGGGCATCCTCAATCAGGTAAAGGCGCTTGCCGCCGCTTTGGCCGAACCGGAGCGCGCGGCGAAGCTCGCGCACATCCGGTCGGATGCGCCGAGCCGCGAAGTCAACCTACAGCCGAAGGGCTGGCAATTGTTGCTGCGGCCCGATCTGTGGCCGTCGCCGATGTCGGCGCTGCCAGATGAACAGGCAAAGCTGCTGGCGCCGCCATGGCCGGATGTCTGGCTGGCGGCGGGGCGGCGGTCGATCCCCTATTCGCGGATGATGCGGCAGCTTTCCCGCGGCCGGACGCTGGTAGTGCAGACGCAGAACCCGAAAGTGGCGCTGTCGTCCTTCGATCTCGTCATTCCGCCGGCGCATGACGACGTTTCGGGGCCGAACGTCTTCCCGATCATCGGACCGCCGACATGGTTTTCGAAGCAGCGGATAGACGACGCGCGGTCGCGCTTCGGCCATCTACTGGAGAAGTCAGGACAGAAAGTGCTCGTCTCGCTTGGCGGCGACTCGAAGACCCACAAGATGACCGAGGCGAATGCCGCGCAAATCGAGAGAGACATCCGCGCCATCGCTCCAGGCAGGCAGTTGTGGATCAGCGTCTCGCGGCGGACGCCGGAACATGCCCGCCACCGCTTCCGTGCTGCGGCCATCGAGCTTGGCGCCGTGTTCTGGGAGAACGAACAGCGCGATGGACCCAATCCTTATGTCGCCTTCCTGTCGCTGTGCGACGTGACGCTGGTGACCGAGGATAGCGCCAACCTGATTGCGGACCCGGCCTTCTTCGCGACGCCTGTCTACATCCTGCAGCTGACCGGCGAGTCAGAGCGCTTCAAACGGCTGCATCAGGGATTCATCGACCGGGGCGCGGCGCGATGGTTCGAAGGGAAGCTGGAGACCTGGACCTATGCCCCGATCCGTGAGGCCGCGCGTGCAGCCGACGCGATCGTGAAGCAATTGCTCCTCCGCCACCCCCAGAAAAACTGATGTGTCTCAATGGGTACGCGCCAGGTCCTTAAACCGCACACTCTGCATCCCCAGAATAACAACGCTGGCCGCCCCCGGGCCATTTCGCCTGACCCGCCGGGAAGCTAGGAAAGGCCAGCAACAGGATTTTTCATGACCGCTGTGCGCCATTCCCAGATCATCATCCTCGGCTCAGGGCCGGCAGGATACACCGCGGCCATCTACGCCGCGCGGGCGCTGCGCAAGCCGATGCTGATCGCCGGTATCCAGCCGGGCGGTCAGCTGACCATCACCACGGACGTCGAGAACTATCCGGGCTTCGCTGACGTCATCCAGGGCCCCTGGCTCATGGAGCAGATGCGCGCGCAGGCGGTCCATGTCGGCACGGAGATGGTGGAAGATCATATCGTCAAGGCCGAGTTGAAAACGAAGCCGTTCCGTCTCACCGGCGACAGCGGGCAGGTCTACACTTGCGACGTGCTGATCATCGCCACCGGCGCGCAGGCAAAGTGGCTGGGTCTGCCGAATGAAGAAAAGTTCAAGGGCTTCGGGGTATCGGCCTGCGCCACGTGCGACGCCTTCTTCTACAAGCAGAAGGAAGTGCTGGTCGTCGGCGGCGGCAACACCGCGGTCGAGGAGGCGCTGCACCTCACGCACTTTGCTTCCAAGGTGACGGTGGTTCACCGCCGCGACCATTTCCGCGCGGAAAAGATCCTGCAGGACCGCCTGTTCAAGAACCCGAAGGTCAACGTGCTCTGGAACACGGAGCTGGCTGACGTGGTCGGCACGGAAGGCCCGAAGAGCGTAACCACCGCAAAGCTGAAGAACATCAAGACCGGCGCAATCACCGACCTGCCGGTCCACGGGATCTTCATCGCCATCGGCCACGCGCCGCAGACGCAGCTGTTCACCGAACAGCTCGAAATGAAGCTGGGCGGCTATATTCGTACGGCGCCGAACTCGACGGCCACATCTATCCCCGGCGTCTTTGCCGCCGGCGACGTCACCGACGACATCTTCCGCCAGGCCGTTACAGCGGCGGGTCTCGGCTGCATGGCCGCGTTGGAGGCCGAGAAGTATCTCGAAGGCCTGCCGGCCCATGCCAAGGTAGCGGCGGAGTAGATCGGAGATCCAGGTGCCGGGCGTTTCAACGTTAGCCGCAAGACCATGAGCCGCGACGCCTATCGGACGTGGCTAACCAGCCTCAGGCCCAACGGCATCGAGATCATCGAGGGCGTTTCCAACGCTCTGCCCGGCAAGATCGACGATCCGGACGTGAAGCCGGGGGAACGGATCCGCGCAGGCGGCTATGGCGAGGATCGTGGCGTCTATTCGCAGGTCCTGTTCGCGCCCGAAGGCGTCGAACCACGCACTGTGCATCTCGGATTCGATATCTTTGCGCTGGCGGGGGCGGACGTGTTCGCCCCGCTGAACGCGCGCGTACACTCCTTCAAGATCAACGAGGCCGACGGCGACTATGGCCCGACCATCATTCTTCAGCACGCGCCCGCTCCGGGGCTGGTCTTCCACACCCTCTACGGACACCTCAGCCGCAACAGCCTGAATGGGCTGAAGCCTGGCGCAGCGTTCATGGCAGGCGAGCGCATCGGCGAACTCGGGACCCGACGCGAAAATGGCGGCTGGTCGCCTCATCTGCACTTTCAGGTGATCCTGGATATCGGCGACTGGCGGGGCGACTATCCCGGCGTCTGCAAGCGCAGCGAACGTGATCACTGGCTCGCAATCTGTCCGGACCCGCGGCCGTTGCTGGGAATCGGCTAAACCCGATCGTCGCGGATGCAAACTTGCCGTAGGCAAGTGACCCCTGCGGCAGCGACAAATTGTTCGCGTTGTCCCGGTTGCTACAGCGGCAAGGCAGCTTAGGGTTTCCCCCAATAACAAAAACAAACGACTCACTTGGGGTTTTCCGGATGAAACGCATGCTCGGCCGCACGGCTGAATCGCTTATGCCTGTCGGCCTGGGCTGCATGGGATTGACCGGCGTTTACAACGCGCCGGTCACGCAGAACGCAGCAACGAGACTCATTCACGAAGCGGTCGATCTCGGCGTCGAACATTTCGACACCGCGGAAATGTACGGCTTGACTGAAAACGAGTCGCTGCTCGGCGAGGCGTTTCGCGGCAAGCGGGACAAAGTCTTCATCGCCACGAAGTGGGGACCACAATTCGATCCGGCGACAGGCCGGCGGCTCGGCATCGATGGATCAGCGGAGAACTGCCGCCGCTCGATCGAAGGCTCGCTGCGGCGGCTGCGCACCGATCATGTCGACCTCTACTACCTGCATCGCGTCGATCCCAAGCGGCCGATCGAGGAAAGCGTCGGCGCCATGGCGGAGCTGGTGAAAGAAGGAAAGATTCGGGCAATCGGCTTGTCCGAGCCCGCCGCCGAAACCATTCGCAGAGCGGCGAAGGCGGCGCCAATCGCTGCGGTGCAATCAGAATACTCCATCTTCACGCGCGACGTCGAAAACGGTCCGCTCGATGCAATGACGGAAGTCGGCGCGAGCCTCGTCGCCTATGCGCCTGTCGGCCGCGGCATTCTCACAGGCGCGCTCACGAAGGCGAACAAGCCCGCGGGCGAGGATTTCCGCGCCACTACCGTCCCGCGTTTCAACGACGAGAACTATGCAGCCAACCTCGCCCTCGTCGAAGAGATCAAGTCCATCGCGGCCGAGACCAACTCAAAGCCAGCCCAGGTCGCCCTCGCCTGGGTGCTCGGCCGGGCTCCCAACATTCACGTGATCCCCGGCACCACCAGGATCGAAAACCTCCGAACGAACGCTGGCGCTGCAACACTGGTGCTGTCGCCCGGCCAGGTGCGGCGGCTCGATGACCTGGCCGCACGCGTGGCCGGTCCGCGTTATACGCCGATTGCGATGAGCGCGGTAAACCTCTGATCTGATGCTTCGCCCGGTAGCTCGGCGTGGTTATTTCGCCGAGCTATTTGACGATGTGAGCCCGAAGCATCCAGGCCGCTTTCTCGCCGACGGCGACACGCTGCGTCATGAGGTCGGCGCTGGCCTGATCACCGGCCTCCTCGGCTGTCTTCAGCGCCGCGCGAGCTGAACGCACGACGGCTTCATTGCCGGCGGCGAGGTTGGCGAGCATCAGGTCTTCCGACGGCGAACCATTGTCGGCCCTGATCGACGATTTCGAGCCAACCGATTCCAGCGCCGGAGCAAAATGGCCCAGCGAGCGGATGCGCTCGGCGATCGCATCGAGGGCCATCCAGAGCTCATTGTATTGTGTCTCGAACAGCAGGTGGAGCTGTGAGAAGCGGGGCCCTTCGATGTTCCAGTGATAGGTGTGCGTCTTCCCGTAGAGCGCGTAAGTGTCGGCCAGAACCTGCTCCAGCGAACCCGCGATCTTCTTGCGCGTCTTGGCGTCAATGCCGATGTCGATGGCCATGCCTGTCTCCGAATATGATCGTCTGGAATGATTCCAAGATAAGGTGCGGCTTGGGCCAGGCAAGCCAGTTCAGTGGGCGCTGCGCTATCTTGAGGCGCGAACCCAGTCGAGCAGCTTGAGGAAGCGGTCGGGCGCCGCTTCGTGCGGCAGATGGCCTGCGCCCTGCACGACATCGAGCCGCGCATTGCGAAGCGTCTGCGCCAGCTTCACGGAGTGGATCATGGTCGAGACAACTGTATCGCCATCGCCCGCGAGCATGGCGACAGGCGCCGCGATTTCACGATAGCGCGACTGCTGGCCGATGATCTCCCGTTTGGCCGCCATCATGTCGAGGCTGTTGGCGCGCATGGCGGCGGGCCGCGTGGCGCGCAGCGAAGCAGCGGTCTCGAGATAGTCTTGAGGAACCGGACTCGGCCCAAAGGCGCCGGTGAGCCCGCTGCGAACGGCCGCACCTGCAAATGGCCGGATGACGACGTGATTGAAGAAATCGCCGATCACCGGCTTGGATGACCAGTGGAGATGCCAGCTCACGCCGCCCGGCCATTCGTAGGCGACCGGCGCTATCAGGACGAGGCCGCCGATGAGGTCGGGCCTGTCGAGCGCAAGGCGCAGACTGACTGCCCCGCCCCAGGAATGGCCGACGACAATCGGCTTGACGAGCTTCAGCTGGTCGATGACGCCGGCCGCGACCCGGGACTGCGCCTCCAGCGTTTCGGCGCGCGGCGGGCGCTGGGCGGTGAAGCCCAAGCCGGGCCGGTCATAGGCGGCGATGCGAAACCGGTCCTTCAGCATGGGAACGATGGTCGGCGCCCAGACGCCCATGTCGGACGATGCGCCGTGGATCAGCAGGACGGGATCGCCTGCGCCCCATTCGGCGACGTGTGTGCGGATTCCGCCGGCGTCGATAAATCGTAGCGATGTGGAGACGTCATTCATGGCGGTTGATACGCCGTCAGCGCCTCGCCGGTTCAGGCGGCGACCATCAGGCCTTCGAACAGCTTCACGCCGTCATTGCCGCCTTCCTGGCCGTTCATGGCGCGCTCGGGGTGAGGCATCATGCCGAGCACGCGGCCGTTTTCGGACAGGACGCCGGCGATGTCTCGCGCCGAGCCATTGGGATTGCCAAGATAGCGGAAGGCCACGCGCCCCTCGCCCTCCAGCCGGTCGAGTGTCGCTTCGTCCGCAAAATAGTTGCCGTCATGGTGGGCGATAGGAAACGACACTTCGCGCTGGCCCTTGTAGCTGGCGGTGAAGGCCGACGAATTCGAGGCGATTGCCAGGGGCTGTGGCCGGCAGACGAAGTTGAGCGAGGCGTTGCGCAAGAGGGCGCCCGGCAGCAGGCCCGTCTCGGTCGCCACCTGGAACCCGTTGCAGATCGCGAGGATGTAGCCGCCCTTGGCCGCGTAAGCGCGGAGCGAGTCGGCTATGGGCGAGGCCGCCGCCATGGCGCCGGAACGGAGATAGTCGCCGTAAGAAAACCCACCGGGCAACACGACGAGGTCCAGCCCCTTCGGAAGCTCGCCATCCTTGTGCCAGACCATAGTCGGCTCGCGGCCCGTGACCTGGCGCAGCGCCATCTGCGCGTCGCGATCGCAGTTGGAGCCGGGGAAGACGATGACAGCGGTTTTCATCAGCGGGGCCTGTGCGGGAGGGCCTGATGCGCGCGCGTCTAGCAGGTTTTGGCGTGAGTCGCGAGCGCCTCGGCGCCGCGGATTTATTGACGTTTGCGCTGGAGACGCCCTAGCTTGGGTCACAGGGGAAGAGACATGCGCATCATCCTGCCAGCCTTGTTCGCTCTTGCGGCCGTAGCCGGCTGCGCCAGCTACAAGATCTACGAGACCGAACTCGATGTCTGCTCGAGCGGCAACGGCACCGTCAAATCCGCCAAGATCACCAAATCCAGCGGCGATCCGAAGATCGACGCCTATGCGGTCGAGAAGGTAGCGCCCTCAGTTGTCTATCAAGGGTCGGAGGCGCTGACCTGCCGGCCGCTGACGGTGGAATACCGGATGACCGGCGATCAGGCCTCCTAGGCCGGCTTGTAGAAGATCACCGCCGCGCCGAGTGCGATAAGCGCGAAGCCGACGCCGTGCTTCAGCGTGAACGGCTCCTTGAGCACCCACACGGAGAACAGGGCGAACACGATCAGCGTGATCACCTCCTGCATCGTCTTGAGTTCTGCCGTGGAATAGACCGCGCTGCCCCAGCGATTGGCGGGAACGGCCATGAAGTATTCGACCAGGGCGATGCCCCAGCTCGCGAAGATCGCCAGCAGGAGCGGTGACTCCTTGAATTTCAGGTGGCCGTACCAAGCCGTGGTCATGAAGATATTCGAGCCGATCAGCAACGCAATCGGCGCCCAATGGGCGGTGGACATGACTCACCTGTAAGGACCGAATCCCTCAGGGGCCGATTTCGCAGCCCCAGAGCGGGCCGCGCAATACGATCTTAAACAATTCTCCGCGGAGT
>DATBNA010000166.1:0-11006 GCA_036554545.1 Hyphomonadaceae bacterium | reverse complement strand
AGGATGACGAGGTCCGACTTGTGCAGGCCGCCGAGCATGCGGTCGAGCTCATCGAGCCCCGACGGCACGCCGGCGATCTTGCCGTCGCGCTGGTAGGCGAGGGCGGCAGTGCGGATCGATTGCGCCAGCGCAGTGTTGAATGTCTGGAAACCCTGTGCGCCCGCGCCGCGTTCGGCGAGCGAAAAGAGTTGCTTCTCCGCCGCTTCGATCTGCTTCTCGCCCGGCTCCTCGATCTCGGACTTCGTCGCCTTCTGGACGATCTCGGATCCGATCTGGATCAGCTCGCGGCGCAGGGCGAGGTCGTGCACAAGGCGCGCATAGTCGTAGATCTCGGGACCGAACGCCGCGCTGTCCAGCAGGTCGGCGAGATAGCGTGCGCCGCCGATCTCGGCGAGCGTCGCCTGGTGTTCGAAATGTTCGCGCAGGATGACGCCGTCGGCGACCCGTCCGCCAGAGATCATCTTCTCCAGAACTTCGTAGATGGTCGCGTTGGCCGGCGCGTAGAAGTCGCGCACCTTGAGGAAGTCAGACACGCGCTGATACGCGTTGTTGTCGAACAGGATCGCACCGAGCACGGCCATCTCTGCAGCGAGATTGTGCGGCGGCGGCGCCGGTTGCGGGAGATCGTGGTCCTTAGGCATGGACCTTTCTGTAGCCCCATCGCTGATGCGAATCGCGGCTTGATTCTAGGATATCCCCGCATTCCTTGTCGCTGTGCATGGACACCGGGAGCAGCCCTGTTTTCCGGAGTTTTTTGCGAAGGGCCCACATCGCCGCCAGCATCGCCGGTCCAAAACAAAAAGGGGAGCCTTCCGGCTCCCCTTTATGCAGTTCGTTTCGAAACCGATCAGCCTTCGGCCGGTCCGCGGTCGGCGGCGGCCGCAGCGGCGGCCTGGGAAAGCTCCTGCGCCTGTTCGGTCGCCTGCTCGCGCTGGGCGGCCTGGAGCGACGCGATGACGTTTTCACCCTTCGCCTGACGCTCGGCCTCGTCGGGCGAGCGGGCGACGTTGACGGTGATCTTCATCGCAACTTCCGGGTGCAGCCTGATCGTGACCTCGTGCACGCCGATCGTCTTGATCGGCTGGTTGAGGACGACGTGCTTGCGCTCGACCTTGTGGCCGGCTTCCGACGCCGCCTGGGCGATGTCGCGGGCCGCAACTGATCCATACAGCTGGCCGGTTTCTCCGGCCTGGCGGATCAGTACATAGGTCGTGCCGTCGATCGATTTGCCTTCCGCTTCGGCTTCGGCGCGAGCCTTGGCGTTGCGGGCTTCGATGCTGGCGCGCTCGCGCTCGAACCGGGCCTTATTCGCATCGGTAGCGAGAAGCGCCTTGTGCAGCGGAAGAAGGTAGTTGCGGGCGAACCCGTTCTTGACCTTCACCACGTCGCCGATCTGGCCGAGCTTCTCGACGCGTTCGAGGAGGATGACTTCCATGGGTGTGTCCTCCTACTTCACGAGATACGGCAGCAGCGCCAGATGGCGTGCGCGCTTGATGGCCTGCGCCAGAAGACGCTGCTTCTTGGCCGAAACGGCGGTGATACGGGCCGGAACGATCTTGCCCTTCTCCGAGATGTAGCGCTGGAGAAGCTTCACATCCTTGAAGTCGATCGCGGGAGCCTGGTGGCCGGAGAACGGGCAGACCTTGCGCCGGCGGCCGAACGGGCGGCGCGACGGCAGGTTGGCGATGTTGATTTTCTGTTGTGCCATGTTCGTTGCTCCTACCGGTCGCCACGGTCACGCGGGGGACGCGGCGGACGGTCGCCACGGTCTTCGCGGGGCGGACGATCGCCGCGGTCGCGGTCGCCGAACGAGCGGGGCGGACGATCGCCACGGTCGCCGAAGCCGCCGCCGAAGCCGCCTTCGTCACGGTCGCGCTTGCCGCGATCGTCACGATCCTTGCGGGCGATGACGGGCGAGGGCTCTTCAGAAAGAGCATCGACCTTCACGGTGAGGAAGCGCAGCACATCCTCGTTGATGCGGTGACGGCGCTCGAGTTCGGCGATGACGTCGCCGGGAGCGTCGATGTTCAGCAGCGAGTAGTGAGCCTTCCGCGATTTCTTGATCGGGTAGGCGAGGTTGCGCAGGCCCCAGTACTCGGTCTTGCCGACCTTGCCTTTGCGCTCGGCGACAATCTTGGTGATGTCTTCCACCAGAGCGTCGACCTGTTGTGGGGAAATATCGGGTCGCGTGACGACCACGTGTTCGTAGAGTGCCATTTTTCATCCCTTCAGCGAGGGGCGGCGCAGGCTGGCCGAAGGGCGGACAGCCGACGATGGATCCCTCGCGCCCGGATGGGCCTTGGGACCGCCTCTCTTTGCGAAGCGCGCCTAATACCCGAAAAAGCCGGGGAATCAAGCCCGATAGATGAAAACCGGCAGAATCCGCAGCGGAACCTGAACTTTGGCGCGGCGGTCGCGTTAGCCGGTCATGCTGACCCCGACGGAATGTCTCCTGAAGGCCGAAAACTACGCCGTCGCCGCACGTATGGCGCAGGGCGGGAAGCGCATCGTCCTGCTGGAACAGGCCGCCCTGTGGCGCAGGCGGGCCTTCGAACTGAAGATGCTGCGGTTCGAGCATCTCCGGGAAATCCCGGATGGGGAGGCCGCTCCGGTCTTTCCGCCGCTGCGGATGGCTGACTAGGCCCCCCGGGGGGCGAAAGACCCATGTCCCTTGCGCGTATGGCGCCTAGTTTCTAGGAAGCCGCATCCTGTCTTGAGCGATTCCACGAGATCGAAATGTCCCGCATCGCCTTCATCTTTCCTGGCCAGGGCAGTCAGGCTGTCGGCATGGGCAAGGACCTGGCGGACGCCTTCCCGGCGGCAAGGGCAGTGTTCGACGAGGTCGACGCCGCCCTGGGCGAAAAGCTGTCGGCGCTGATCTGGGGCGGACCGGAAGCGGACCTGACGCTGACCGCCAATGCGCAGCCGGCGCTGATGGCGGTGAGCCTTGCTGCAGTCCGTGCGCTGGAAGCCGGGTTCGGCGTGAAGATCTCGCAGGCAGCCTTCGTGGCCGGCCACTCGCTGGGTGAATATTCTGCGCTGGCGGCTGCCGGCGCACTGTCCGTTACGGACGCGGCGAAGCTGCTGCGCAAACGTGGGCAAGCGATGCAGGCCGCGGTGCCGGTTGGCAAGGGCGCGATGGCGGCGCTGATAGGCAAGGTCGACGTCGAGATCGCCGAGACCATTGCGCTGGAAGGCTCAGTCGCCGGCACGGTCGTTGTCGCCAACGACAACAATGCCGGTAACGTTGTCATCTCCGGAACGAAGGAAGGCGTCGACGCCGCAATTGCAGCCGCGAAGGCCAGGGGCGTGAAGGCAATCCCCCTTACGGTCTCGGCCCCCTTCCATTCGCCACTGATGGCCCCGGCCGCCACGGCGATGGAACAGGCGCTGGCTGGCGTGAAGGTCAACAGGCCGTCCGTCCCCGTGGTCGCGAACGTTATTGCGCGGCCCGTCCAGGAACCTGCGGACATCCGCCGCCTCCTGGTCGAACAGGTGACGGGCCGCGTGCGCTGGCGCGAAAGCATCCAGTGGATGGCGCAGCCGGAGGACAAGGCCGGCGGCGGTGTGACGACTTTCGTCGAAACCGGCGCCGGCAAGCAGCTCTCGGGCATGGTGAAACGAAATGCGCCGGAGGCCGCGACCGTGGCGCTCAACACACCCGCCGATCTTGAGGCCTTTGCAAAATCGCTGACGGGCGGGGCCGGCTGATGTTTGCGTGGAAGCGCTTGGCGGTAGCTTCCTGCTTCTCGGCGACCGCGTTCGCTCTGTTCACGGCCGGATCGGTATTCGCCCAGACGCCTGCCCCCACCTCTCGAGACCTCGCGATCAGGTTCGTGCATGATCCCACGAACGCGACGATGCTGGACGATACGCGGGAGCAGATGCTCGCGGCGGTGATGGAGAAGGGCAAGAACCTGCCGCCGTCAGTGAAGTCGTGGATGACGATCGCGCTGCCTGCGGCGGCCGAACAGGTCGTGAAGGATTTGACGCCTGTCATAGAGCAGAAGCTGGTCGATGCCTACGCGGAGAAGTTCACTGTGGAGGAGTTGCAGCAGATTCTCGACTTCCAGACGTTCGTTCGCCAGCCGCATATCGCGAAGGTCTATTTCGATGCGAGCACGGCGCCGACGGCGGTTGCGAAGATGGAAGTGCTGAAATCGAAGCTGACGGCCGCCGAGTACGAGCGCATTTCCACCGAAACGCTCAAACACCCCATGCTGACAATGACGCTCACGACGCTGAAGCTGAGCGAAGAGATCGCCGGCGAGTTCGTGAAGCGCTTCAACATCGTGGTTCGACAACATTGTGCGACGGCGCCACAGGGGTTCCCCCTGTGCGAAGATCAAGGAAGGGCGCTCTAGATGTTCAACCTGACTGGGAGGTTCGCCCTCGTCACCGGCGCGTCGGGCGGCATCGGCGGCGCCATCGCCAAGGCGCTGGCGGATGCGGGCGCCAAGGTTGCGCTCTCGGGGACGCGCGTTGAGGCGCTTGAGGCCGCACAGAAGGATATTCCGAACTCGGTGATCCTGCCTTGCAACCTGTCGGATGCGACGGCGACCAGCGAACTGGTCGGCAAGGCCGAGCAGGCGCTGGGCGGTCTCGACATCCTTGTCTCGAACGCCGGCCTCACCAAGGACGGCCTGCTGATGCGGATGAAGGACGAGGACTGGGAGCAGGTGCTGGCCGTCAACCTCGGCGCCTATTTCAGGTTATCGCGGGCGGCTATGCGCGGGATGATGAAGCGCCGTCATGGCCGCATCATCGGGATCACGTCGGTGGTGGGGGTCACCGGCAATGCGGGCCAGACCAATTATGCGGCGTCCAAGGCAGGGATGATCGGCTTCACCAAGTCCCTGGCCCAGGAAGTCGCCAGCCGGAACATCACGGTGAACTGTATCGCCCCCGGGTTCATCGCCACTGCAATGACCGACGTCCTGAAGGACGATCAGAAAGAGGCTTTGCTCAAGGGAATTCCGGCGGGCAGGCTGGGGTCCGGGGCTGACATCGCCGCCGCGGCCCTTTATCTCGCCTCGGACGAATCCGCTTACGTTACAGGGCAGACCCTGCATGTTAATGGCGGGATGGCGATGATCTAGGGACTCTCTATACTGGGGGTCTCTGGTCAAAAAAATTCAGGCGTGTTACCGCGCCGCAACGAGGGTAATCCCGGCCTGCCGGGCCCTGATACTGGAAGGGAATGATATGTCCGACGTTATCGAGCGCGTGAAGAAAATCGTGGTCGAGCGCCTGGAAGTGGACGCCGAAAAGGTCAACGAAAAGGCCAGCTTCATCGACGATCTCGGAGCGGACTCGCTCGATCTCGTCGAACTCGTGATGGCCTTCGAAGAAGAGTTCGGCATCGAAATTCCTGACGACGTCCAGGAGCAGATCGCCACCGTCGGCGACGCTGTGCGTTTCATCAAGGAACGCGTCTGAGCGGACGCGTCCCCCGCCGGGAGCGTTGAATGCGTCGCGTCGTCATCACGGGCATTGGTCTTGTCACACCCCTCGCCAACGGGCGCGAGGCGTCGTGGGAGAGGTTGATCGCGGGGAAGTCGGGCCTTGGCCCGATCGACTTGTTCGACACGTCTGATCTCGCCTGCAAGATCGCCGGCCAGGTGCCGTGGATCACCGGACGCGGCGGCGGCAAGGCTGACGATCCGGCCGCATTCAATCCCGAGAAGACCATGTCGCCGAAGGAACAGCGGCGGGTCGACGAGTTCATCCTCTACGGAATGGCGGCTGCTGACGAAGCGATCGAGGACTCAGGCTGGAAGCCGGAGTCCTACGAGGACAGGTGCCGAACAGGCGTGCTGCTCGGCTCGGGCATCGGCGGCCTGTCGACGATCGCCAACACCGCTGTCGAACTGCACGAGAAGGGGCCAAGGAAGATCTCGCCCTTCTTCATCCCGAGCGCGCTGATCAATCTCGCTTCGGGCCAGATCTCGATCAAGTACGGCTTCAAGGGTCCGAACCACGCCGTGGTGACGGCCTGCGCCACGGGCGCCCATGCGATCGGCGACAGCACGCGCCTCATCCAGTGGGGCGATGCGGATGTGATGATCGCGGGCGGCACGGAAGCTTCTGTCTGCCGCATCGGCGTCGCCGGCTTTATCGCCTGCCGCGCCATGTCGACGTCGTTCAACGACACGCCGGAGAAGGCCTCGCGGCCATACGACAAGGACCGCGACGGCTTCGTCATGGGCGAAGGCGCGGGCGTTGTCGTACTGGAGGAGTACGAGCACGCGAAGAAGCGTGGCGCGAAGATCTATGCCGAAGTCGTGGGCTATGGCCTGACCGGCGATGGCTTTCATATCACCTCGCCCGACGAGACCGGCGATGGCGGCGAACGGGCGATGCGCACGGCCCTGCAGCGCTCCGGACTCGATGCTTCCGAAATCGACTATGTGAACGCCCACGGCACGTCGACGCCGGCTGGCGACGAGATCGAGGTGCATGCCGTCGAGCGTGTGCTCGGCAATGCCGCGTCCAAGACCCATCTTTCGTCCACCAAGTCGGCCATCGGCCACCTGCTCGGCGCCGCCGGGTCGGTGGAGGCGATTTTCTGCGCGCTGGCGATCCGCGACGGCGTGGTCCCGCCGACGCTCAACCTGGACAACCCAAGCTTCGAGACGCCCATCAACCTCACACCGCACAAGGCGGTGAAGAAGGAGGTCCGTGCCGCGCTCTCCAATTCGTTTGGCTTCGGGGGAACCAACGCAGCCTTGGTGCTGAAGGCGGCGAGCTGATCGGCTATAGTCGCCGGGCAGCTCCAGGGAGTCGTCTTGCTGAAGTTTCTCGGCTTTCTCGTCCTGTTCGCGGCCATCGCTGCTGGCGGCCTCTGGTTCTATGGCCAGCACCTCTACACCAAGGAAGGGCCGGCGTCCGCCGATGGCGGCGCGCGCATTATCGTCATTCCCAAGGGCGCCAATGTGCAGGCGGCGACCGCCGCGCTGAAGGAAGCCGGCGCCATCGAGGATGACTTCAGCTTCCGCGCCATCGTGCGTGCGCTTGACGTTATCCCCGGCGCGGAGAAGCTGAACCTCAAGGCCGGCGAATACGCCATCGCATCCGGCACGCCGATGAAACAGCTCATCAAGCAGCTCTCAAGCGGCGCTTCACTCCAGTATAACGTGGTGATCCCGGAGGGCGTCACGACGGCGATGGTGATGAAGCGGCTGGCGGAAACCGCGTGGCCCACCACGCAGGCGACGGAGGCCGGGGTTCCGAAGCTGACCTACAAGCTCGCCGGCGAGCCTCCCGCGACGCCGGCCGAGGGCGTTCTGCTGCCTGGCGACTATGCCGTGCAGCGCGGCGACACGATTGAGTCCGTCGTGGCGCGCGCCATCAAGCGCCAGCAGGACCTGCTTGCGGAAGCATGGCCGACGCGTCAGGACGGCTTGCCGTTCAAGACGCCGGAAGAAGCCGTCAACCTCGCCTCCATCGTCGAAAAGGAAACCGGCAACGCATCCGAAAGGCCGGAAGTGGCTGCGGTTTTCGTGAACAGGCTGCGCCGTGGCATGCGGCTTCAGAGCGACCCGACGATCATCTACGGCCTGACGAAGGGCGAGCCGCTGGGCCGCACCATCCGCAAGAGCGAGATCGAAGCCAAGACGGCATGGAACACGTACCAGCTCAGCGGCCTGCCGCAGACGCCAATCTGCAATCCAGGCGCTGAAGCCATTCGCGCGGTGCTGAACCCGCCAGTTTCGAAGAACGTATACTTCGTCGGCGATGGCGCGGGCGGCCACATCTTCGCCGAAACCTACGCCGAGCATCAGCGCAATGTTGCGGAATACTGGAAGATCCGCGAAGCCAACGACGCTGCCGGCGTGAACACGCCCGCCGTCCGGCGCGAGTGATGGGACGAGGCGGGGCATGATCCGGGGGATGACAGGCTTCGGCCGCTCGCAGGGACAGGCGTCATGGGGCGCATGGGCTTGGGAGGTGCGTTCGGTCAACGGCAAGGCCGTGGATCTGCGCACCAATATGCCGCCCGGTTGCGAGGCCGTGGACTTCGAAGCCCGCAAGCGCGTGAAAGATCGCTTCCAGCGCGGCAGCTTCCAGCTCCAGCTCCGCATCGACTATGCGCGGGACGCGGGCGGCGCCCCCATCGACACCCGCGAGCTGGCGCGGCTCGCGCGCCTGTCGCGATATTGGGCCAGTCCGCGTCTTCGTCCCGCCACCTTCGCCGACCTTCTCAACACCAACGGCGTCATCCGCGGGCCCGCGCGCGCAACCAGCGGGGTCGACGAGGGGATATCCAAGGACCTCCTCGCCGGCCTCGACCAGGCGCTCGACATGCTTGCCGCCGCCCGGACGAAGGAAGGCGAGGGTCTGTCATCGCTTTTCGCGAAGATGCTGGACGAGATCGCCACACTGGTGGTCAAGGCCGCCGAACTGGCCGCCGGCCAACCGGACCTTGTGCGTGAGCGCTTCCGGGCGCGTCTGGCCGAAATTTCCCGCGATGCCCAGATCGACCAGGACCGCGTGGCGCAGGAAATCCTGGTGATGGCCACACGCGCCGATGTCCGCGAGGAGCTCGACCGTCTGACCGCTCATGTCGGTACGGCGCGCGATATCCTGAAGTCCGGCGAGGCGGCTGGAAGGAAGCTGGACTTTCTGTGTCAGGAGCTTAACCGGGAGGCCAACACGCTGTGCTCCAAATCGGCCAGCCTCGAGCTGACCAATGTGGGGCTGGCGCTGAAGTCGCTGATCGACCAGTTCCGGGAGCAGGTACAGAATGTCGAATGACCGCCCCCAGAAAGAACGTCCGCGCCGCGGCGTGATGTTCGTGATCTCGAGCCCCTCGGGCGCGGGCAAGACCACGCTGTGCCGCCGCCTGATCTCGGAAATGCCCGGCGTGCAGCTTTCGGTCTCCGCCACCACGCGCCCCGCACGCCCCGGCGAGCGCGACGGCGCTGACTATCATTTCGTCTCCGAGGACAGGTTCCAGGAGATGATCGACCGCGACGAATTCCTGGAGTGGGCGCAGGTCTTCAAGAGCTACTACGGCACGCCGCGCAGCGAGGTCGAAGCGCGCCTCGTCGCCGGCACGGACGTGGTGTTTGACGTCGACTGGCAGGGCGCCCGCGCGCTCAAGACGATACGACCGGGCGACGTCGTGTCTGTCTTCATCCTTCCGCCGTCGCTGAGCCAGCTGAAGCAGCGGCTTGAGGGCCGGCCGGGAGCAACCGAAAAGTCGGTGCAGTCGCGCCTTGACGGCGCCGGGCAGGACATCCTGCGCTGGGGCGAATACGACTACGCCATCGTCAACGACAATCTCGACACCGCCTTCAGCGAGCTGAAGGCGATCCTGATGACAGAACGCAACCGGCGCGTGCGCGCCTCGCTCGGCATCATGGTCGACCAGCTCCTGAAGGACGCGCACCTCGCCAAGAAAACGCAGAGCGGAAGCGCGGCGTCGTAGGATGGATTGAGCGCAGCGAATCCACCATCCCCGACTGGACTCGTAGCGACGCGGCGGATTTCGCTGCGCTCAATCCACCCTACGTGTTCGCCACGCAGTGGCCAGTCTTCGGAATTCTTCCTGTGTCAGTGTTTCCGCGCGACGTGTCGGATCGATTCCCGCAGCGCTGAGCGCTTCCAGCCCGCCCTGCAATGACTTTAGTGCCGACCGCAGCATCTTGCGGCGCTGGCCGAAGGAGGCAGATGTGACGCTCTCCAGCGCGTCGAGATCGCCGAAGGTTTCAGCGGCAGGCAGCGGCGTCAGCACCACGACGGCGCTGTCCACCTTTGGCGGCGGGCGGAATGCGCCGGGCGGAATGATCATCGCCATACGCGGCTTCATGGTTGCATGCGCGAGGACGGCGAGGCGGCCATAGTGATCATCGTCCGGCGCGGCGCAGATGCGTTGCGCCACTTCCTTCTGGAACATCAGCACCATGGGCCCGCGCCAATTGCCGGCTTTGAGCCACTTCACCACCAGCGGCGTGCCGACATTGTAGGGCAGGTTGGCGACCAGCATGGCGGGAAGGTCGCCGCCAGCTTCCTTCACCAGCCGGGCCTCGTCGATCTCGCGTGCGTCGCCGCGGACAATGTGCAGACGCCCCGACGTCGCTTCGGGCCATGCGGCCAGGCCGTCGGCGAAGCGATCGTCCAGTTCGACTGCAATCAGTTTCTTCACGCCTGCATCGAGCAAGGCGCGTGTGAGACCGCCTGGCCCCGGACCGACTTCGATGACTGTTTTTCCCTCGACAGCTCCGCCAGCCAGCGCAATGCGTTTCAACAGGGTCGCGTCGAACAGGAAGTGTTGGCCGAGCGCCTTCTTTGCTGCGCCCCCGGTTGGCGGCGGCGTGAGCCCGGTCATTCCCGCGCCCGCGCGAGAGCCATGCTATCGGCCAGATCGAGCGCGGCGATCAGGCTTTCAGCCTTCGCCTTGCCAGCGAGCGCCGCGTCATAGGCGACTCCATGGTCGGGGGATGTCCGGATAAAGGGCAGGCCGAGCGTCACGTTCACGCCCCCCCAGATATCGAGTGTCTTCACGGGGATGAGGCCCTGGTCGTGATACATCGCCAGTACGCCGTCGAATGCGCCGCTGCGCGCCTCGTGGAAGATGGTGTCGCCCGGGCGGGCGTCGCTGATCTTGATACCCTCCTGGCGCAGGCGCGCTGCGGCTGGGTTCACGATCTCGATTTCCTCGCGACCGATCTCGCCGTCCTCGCCGGCGTGCGGATTGATGCCGCAAAGCCCGATGCGCGGCTCCGCCACGCCGAAGTCGCGCTTCAGGGCGGCGTTGAGGATGCGTCCGACCTGGACGATGAGATCGGTCGAGATCGCGCCGGGTACGGCCGACAGCGGCTTGTGGACGGTCGCCAGCGCCACGCGCAGTCCGCCGCCGACCAGCAGCATCACCGGATGCGGCGCCGGCGCATCCTTGGCCGCCAGCTCGGCGAGGAATTCCGTGTGGCCTGGATGCTTGAAGCCGGCGCGATAGAGCAGGGCCTTGGCGATCGGGTTGGTGACGACAGCAGCCGCCCTGC
>DATBNA010000164.1:0-5382 GCA_036554545.1 Hyphomonadaceae bacterium | reverse complement strand
TCCTTGCGGATCGCGGCAAACACCGAGTGGAACATCTCTTCGGTGAGGCGGCCTGTGTTCGTATTGTAGCGCGAGCAGTGATAGCTGTCGTGGAGCACGACGCGTCCGTGTGGCCCGGTCAGGACGTGGCGGCGGCCGTGGCCGAAGATGGAGGCCGCAGGACGGCCGCCGAGCGCACGCACCGTCGAGTCGTGAGCAATCCGTCCGAGGGCGAGAATGGCCTTGACGTTCGGCAGCTTGTCGATGCGCGCCGACAGGAACTGCCGGCAGTTGAGGATCTCCGCACCGGTAGGTTTGTTTTCCGGCGGCACGCACCGGACGGCGTTGGAAATGAGAGCATCCCTGAGTTCGACCCCATCGTCGGGCCGCGCCTGATAGCGCCCCGATGAGAAGCCGAACTTCGCCAGCGTGGAATACAGAAGATCGCCGGCGAAATCGCCGGTAAAGGGACGGCCTGTGCGATTGGCGCCCTGAAGGCCCGGTGCGAGTCCGACGATCAGAAGGCGCGCGGACATGTCGCCAAAGGATCGGACAGGCGCGTTGAACCAGTCTGGGTGAGCCTTCGCATTGGCAGCGCGGAAGTCGAAAAGGCGAGGGCAGAGGGGGCAGTCCAAAGGAGCTTCCGGTGGCGCTTCAGCCGCCGCCAGCGAGGTCCCCTTCGGCATCAGTCCTCCTCTTCGTCGTCCTCATGGCCGGCGCCGGCGGGGGCCGAGGCCATCTGCATGGCCGGTTGTCGCGGGGGGCGCCCTACGAGCTCGGCAAGATCCGCCAGCTCGATAAAGGTGTCCGCGGCGCGGCGCAGTTCGTCGGCAATCATCGGAGGAGACGTCTTCACAGACGATACCACCGACACACGAACACCCCTTTCCTGCACTGCCTCGACCAGCCGGGTCAAATCCCCGTCACCCGAGAAGAGGACGACGTGGTCGACGTGTTTCGAGAGGTTCAGCATGTCGACGGTGATTTCGACGTCCATGTCGCCCTTAACCCGGCGGCGACCGGTGGAGTCGGTGAATTCCTTGGCCGGTTTCGTGACGACCTTGAAGCCATTGTACTGGAGCCAGTCCACCAGGGGGCGGATGGGGGAGTAATCCTCGTTCTCGATGAGGGCGGTGTAATAATATGCGCGGACGAGCTGTCCCCGGCGGCGAAACTCGTCCAGCAGCTTCCGGTAGTCGACTTCCACGCCCAGTGTTTTGCCCGCCGAATACAGGTTGGCGCCGTCGATGAAGAGGGCGAGCCGTTCGGTCTTGTAAAAGGCCATGGTCCGTTCCCCTTGGTGTAATGCGGGGGCCGCCATCCAGCGGCCGGAAGCGAACCGGCGCGGGAGTATGTTCCGACCGGGGGAGCCTCTTCTGGTCGATATTGAGCG
This sequence comes from Hyphomonadaceae bacterium, assembly GCA_036554545.1. Taxonomy (GTDB): domain Bacteria; phylum Pseudomonadota; class Alphaproteobacteria; order Caulobacterales; family Hyphomonadaceae; genus UBA7672. Next base: position 4,010 of record DATBNA010000164.1, on the reverse strand, counting down.
CGCCAGCGCTGCGGCAATGGGGGTGAAAAAGGAGCAGATTTTCAGGTATTCAGCCCTGAAATCCGGATTAATCACGCTTATGTTGCGAGAGCGAAGCGGTTCCTGTATGGAGGCCGTTTCCAGGGAGATCATCCGCATGGCCCGTGTCACGGTCGAAGATTGCGTGGAAAAGGTGCCGAACCGGTTCCAGCTTGTGCTGCTGGCATCGCACCGAGCCCGCGTGATCCGGCAGGGATCTCCCATCACTGTCGATCGCGACAACGACAAGGATCCGGTGGTCGCCCTGCGCGAAATCGCGGATGAAACTGTCGACCTTGAGACGGTTCGCGACAGTCTTGTGGCCGAGCTGCAGGAAGTTCGCCCGAACGAGGAAGCCGAACGCGAAGCTGACAAGCGCGCGCTGACCGCTGCGCCTGCCTCGTCCGAAGAAGAGGTTCTCAAGGCTTATCAGGTGGAGCTGGAGTCGGCGCGCGAAGAGCGCTTCTGAGGTTTTGATTCATGGGCCAATCCAATGTGGCCCCGTTCAAGAAGACCGAGAAGCCCGCCGCGGCCAAACCCCGCGCGCGGGCTTTTCTGCGCCAGTACGAGTTGGTCGAGAAGGTAAAGGCTTACCAGCCTGACGTCGACGAGGAATTGTTGGGCGCCGCCTACGTGTTCGCCGTGATGAAGCACGGCCAGCAGATGCGTCATTCCGGCGACCCATATTTCGCACATCCGGTCGCGGTGGCCGGTCTCCTTACTGACATCAAGCTCGACCAGGCGACGATCATCGCCGGCCTGCTCCACGACGTGGTCGAGGATTGCGACGTCAACATCAGCGAGATCCGCAAGCTTTTCGGCGAGGAAGTGTCCGAGCTTGTCGACGGCGTGACCAAGCTGCCCAAGGTGAGCGGCAGCGGTTCGACGCGTGCCCTTATGCAGGCGGAGAACTTCCAGAAATTCATCCTGGCGACGACGAAGGACATCCGCGTCCTGCTCGTGAAGCTTGCCGACCGCCTGCACAACATGCGGACGATCGAGTTCATGCCGACGGACGAGCAAAGGCTCCGCATTTCGCGCGAAACGCTGGAGATCTACGCGCCTCTGGCGCGCAGGGTCGGCCTCTCGATTTTTGCCGGCGAATTGGAAGACCTGGCGTTCAGAGTGGTGAACCCGGAAGCGTTCGACGCCATCTCGAAGCGTGTCGAGGAGCTTGTGACGGATGATGCGTCGATGCTGGATCGCATCCGCTCCGACATCGAGACAGTGATGCTGGCGCGCGGCGTGCGAGGCGAGCTGCATGGACGAATGAAGCGGCCATATTCGATCTGGCGGAAGCTCGAGACCAAGTCGATCTCGTTCAAGGACCTCGGCGATGTGTTCGCCTATCGCCTGATCGTGGGCTCGATCGACGATTGCTACCAGGCCCTCGGTGCGGCGCACCAGCAATGGGCGGCGCTATCGGACAAGTTCCGCGACTACATTTCCGTGCCGAAGCCCAATGGATACCGGTCGTTGCATACGACCTTCCTCGGACCGAGCAACCGGCGTGTCGAACTCCAGATCCGCACCAGGGAAATGGAGATGATCGCCGAACGCGGCGTAGCGGCGCACTGGAAGTACAAGAATTCGCAGTACGGATTCGACGCGGAAGCTGCGCGCGAGGCGGGCCTCGACGCCGAAGGCGAACTCGCAGCGTTCGCTGACATGCTGAAGCACGGCGCAGAACCGGAGGAGTTCCTCGAGCACGCACGCCTGCAGATGTACCGAGACAGCGTGTTCGTATTCACGCCGAAGGGCCAGCTTGTGAAGCTGCCGGCAGGATCGACGCCGCTCGACTTTGCCTATGCCGTCCACACGGAGATTGGCGACACGACGGTGGGCGCCAAGATCAATGGCACCGAGCGGCCGCTGCGCACGACGCTGGAAAATGGCGACACGGTCGAGATCCTGCGCGGCAGCAAGCCGGCCGCCCAGCCGCACTGGGAAAACCTGGCTGTGACAGGCCGCGCGCGCTCGGCGATCCGGCGGCTGACGCGTTCTGCGGAGCGCGGCGAGTTCATCGCCATCGGACAGCGGCTGATCGAGCATGCGCTGCGGCGCATCGGACTGGCGCCGGAAGAAGTGAACCAGCAGGAAATGGCTGGCCGGGCGGGCTTCGAGAAGGTCGAGGCGCTGGCCGAGGCGATCGGACGTGGGCGTATGTCCACCGCGGACATGTTGGAGAAGGCGTTCCCTGGCGTGGACGATCCGGGCCGGCACGTAGGCAGCACCGCGGACGCCGATGCGGCGCCGAGCCTGATTGCCGGCGGCGAGTTCACCGCAGGTGTGACCATGCATCTGGCGGAATGCTGTTCGCCGCTGCCGGGCGACAGGATTGTCGGCGTGCTGATCCCTGAGCGCGGGATCGAAGTGCATGTGATCGACTGCGCCAAGCTGGCGGAATTCGAGGATCAGGCGGACCGCTGGATTGATCTGCGCTGGAAGCCGAAGGATACCGACGCCGAGGTGAAGGCGGTGGGCCGCATCCACGTGACGACAGCGAACCGGCGCGGGGCGCTGGCGCTGCTCGCCAAGACGGTGTCGGACGCGCAGGGGAACATCATCAACGTAAAGACGCTCAAGCGTTCGCCAGACTTCTTCGATTTCGAATTCGATGTGGAAGTCGAAGACAGTCGCCGCCTGACGCAGATCGTGGCGGCGCTGCGCGCGCTGGCCGTGGTGGACTCGGCCGAGCGGATCAAGGGGTAATCATGCGCATTCTCCTCGCCTTCGCCATGCTGGCGGTGATCGGCTGCGCGCCTCTGCAGCAGCAGGACCAGCCGGCAGGGCCCGGGGCGCCCCAGGTCGCCATCGAGAAACCTGTACCGGCCTCGACGCAGTCCGCCTGCCTCGCACAAGGCGGCGACTGGGCCCCAATATGCCGGCTGCAGCGGCCCGCCTGCGTCTTGAAGTTTGCCGACGCGGGCAAGGCCTGCACCGACAGCGACCAGTGCCAGGGCGCCTGCTACGCCAATCCCGAGGGCGGCGCCTCCCAGGCGGGCAAGGCCGTCGCCGGCGCATGTTCGGTCAACAGCAATCCCTGCGGTTGCAACGCCCGGGTCGAGGACGGCATCGCCCTGCCAACCTTGTGCGTCGACTGATGTCCTGCGCCCGTTGAGCCGTGGCTCCGAAACGGCTAGAGCGAGCCCATGAACACGCAGGACGTACTCGACGAATTCCGCAAGGTAGGCGCACTGCTGGAGGGGCATTTTATCCTCTCCTCCGGCCGGCGGAGCCCCGTCTTCCTGCAGAAAGCGCTGGTGTTCTCGCATCCAAAGACGACGGAGCGGTTGTGCGCGGCGCTGGCGAGGAAGCTGGAGGCAGCGTTCGGAAAGATCGACGTGGTCGTCGGCCCGGCAGTCGGTGGGCTGATCCCGGGATACGAGACCGCGCGGGCGCTGGGATGCCGTTCGATCTATACCGAGCGCGAAGGCGGCGCGATGAGCCTGCGCCGCGGTTTTACTGTCGCGCCGACGGAGCGTGTCATCATTGTCGAAGACATCGTCACGACGGGCATTTCCATGCGCGAGACGCTGGAGGCGCTGAAGGGCGTCGGCGCCAACGTGATCGGCGCCGCGTGCATCGTCGACCGGTCCAACGGCAAGGCGGATGTCGGCGGGCTGAAGCTGGTGTCGCTCGCGGCCGTGGACTTCCCGGACTATGACGCCAACAACCTGCCGGCGGAGCTGGCCAAGCTTCCGGCCGTGAAGCCGGGAAGCCGGGGACTCAAATGAAGCTCGAGCGTGCGCGCCTGGGTGTGAACATCGATCACGTTGCGACCATCCGCAACGCGCGCGGCGGGGCGCATCCCGATCCGGCGAAGGCGGCGGCGGTCGCCGAAGCGGCCGGCGCGGACGGCATCACCATCCATTTGCGCGAGGACCGGCGGCACATCCGCGACCACGACCTGGAAGCGGTGCGCAAGGCGGTGAAACTGCCGATCAATCTCGAAATGGCGACGACCGACGAGATGCTGGCGATCGCGCTCG
>DATBNA010000491.1:0-7465 GCA_036554545.1 Hyphomonadaceae bacterium | reverse complement strand
CCGGGTCTCAAGCACGAGGAAGTCGCGCCAGCCATCAAGCGGGTGATCGACAGGTATCTCGAGCTGCGCTCCTCGAAGACGGAAAAGCTGGCTGACACGATGAACCGCGTCGGTCAGGCGCCGTTCAAGGAGGCGCTCTATGCCTCTCATTAAGAACGGAAAGGTCGTTGACGACATATGGAGCCATGTCGAAGACGGCCATGAGCTGTCGCCCGGCGGATGCTTCACGGTTTCGCTTGGACGCTTCCTCTCCGAGCATGATGTGCTGATTGCTCGCAATCGCTCGATCGGCGTGCGGCTGGGCGTAGGCGATGATCCGGCGCTTCTGGCGCCGCATCTCGACAACATCCATGTGATCGAACTGCAGTTCCCGAAATACACGGACGGTCGCGCTTTCAGCCAGGCGCAACTCCTGCGCCGGCGCTTTGGCTACAAGGCTGAAATCCGTGCTGTTGGACAGGTGCTGCGCGACCAGTTGCGGCTGATGATCCGCTCGGGCTTCGACGCCATGGTCATCGACGAGCCCGATGTCGAAGCGGTCTACGATTTTTCCGCGCATGAGTTTTCAGAATTCTACCAGGCGGCGTCGGACACGGCAGACACCATCTTCCTGAAGCGACATAAAAAGAGACAGGAAAAGGCCGCCGAATGAGCGCCGTCGCCTCGACAACCGAAACACCGGAGCAGCGCGCCGATCGCCTCAACGCGGAACTGCGTGGGGCGTCGGCCCAGGACGTCATCCGGACGGCGGTACGCGAGTTCGGACGGAAGATCACCTATGTGTCATCGTTCGGCGCAGAGAGCGCGGCGATGCTCGGCCTGATCGCCGAAGTCGACCCCGGAATGCCGATCGTGTTCATCGACACCGGCATGCATTTCCACCAGACGCTGCAGTATCGCGATACGCTTCAGGATTTCCTGAAGCTCTCGGACATCCGCACCGTTCATCCGGTGAAGGAAGAGGTAAAGGCGGTCGACCCAAAGGGCGTGCTCAACAAGTCCGACCCAGACGCGTGCTGCGAGGTGCGCAAGGTGCGGCCGCTAGCGCCGGCGCTGGAAGGGTTCGAGGCGTGGATCACGGGCCGCAAGCGTTTCCATGGCGGCGGCCGCGCGAACCTGCCGGTGGTGGAGCTCTCTGAAGGTCGCTTCAAGATCAACCCGCTTGCCGACTGGACCCACGAACATGTCGAGCGGTATTTCACCGACAGGAAGCTGCCGCAGCATCCGCTGGTTGCCGACGGCTATCCTTCGATCGGCTGCTGGCCGTGTACGGTGCGGCCGACGGATCCCAACGATGTCCGCTCCGGACGCTGGGTCGGCTTCAAGAAGGAAGAGTGCGGGCTGCACCTTGAGCGCAAGGACCGCCCGCGCGTGTTCTGACGACAGCGTTGCCGTATTTTCACACAGGCATCAGGCAATTGACTGAAAACCTTCGGTCAATCGCGTAGACCCGGCGGGTAGGCTGGCGCTTCGGCTTTTGGTAGATACCCTCAACTGGAGCGGGACAATGCGCCTTGCGTGAGGCGACGTCCGGTGTGTGTCAGGGGACGAGTATGCCGATTTCGATCTGGTGGCTGATCCCGACCTTTGTGGCGCTGGTCGGCGCGTTGATGCTGTTTGGCGGCATTGGGCGGGTGTTCAAGGCCAAGTTTGCTTCCGGCGCTTTCCGCGTCGTGTTCGGCGGCGTCGCCCTGGCGGGCGCAGCGATCTTCGGCCTCATCGGATTGAACCTGCAGACCTATGCGCAGCTCACCAAGGAGCGGCTGGCCGGACAGGTCGTGCTGACGAAAGCCGCCGGCGCAGACGAGTTCACCTACAACGCCTCCATCGACCTGGCCGACAACGGCAAGCTGCGGGGGCGACCCCAGGACTTCGAGGTGAAAGGCGAGCATCTTCGCATCGAGGGTCCGGTGCTGAAGTGGAAGGGCTGGGCCAACGTGCTCGGGCTTGATTCCGTTTTCCGCGTGGATCACGTCGAAGGCGTCTATGTCGACACGGAGTGCCAGAACCAGTTCTATGCCGGACGTCAGGACCTCAACGAGAAGGGCGGGCCGCAGGACCAGTTCAAGTCTATCCGCAGTCTTGGCGAGAGCTGGAAGCTGGTGAATGCCGCCGACGTTCTCTACATCGACGGCCCGCGCGTGCCGATGGCTGACGGAGCTGTGTACAACATCAAGGCGACGCAGGCCGGATTCGAGCTTGAGCCAGAGGGCGACTTCACGAAGGACCTCGCCAACAAGATTCTGAGCGATGAAGCGGCCAGGTGCGCGCCCAATCCGAACGCCGCGCCTGTGGGCACGCCGGCCAACCCCAATCCCGTGACGCCGACATCGCCGCCGGAGCAGCTACAAGCTCCGCCTGCGCAGACCACCCCGCCGCCGGGCTGATCAGCGTCCGCCGCCCATGTCGGCCAGCGCCCATTCGGCGAAGCCAGAGAGATTCCCTCCGGTGAACAGGAAGCCGCGAATGCCGGCGGCTTTTGCTGCTTCGAGATCGGCGGACTTGTCGCCGATAAGGAAGGACTGCTCCTTGATCACCGGAAAGTCGGTCATGGCGCGGATCAGCATGCCGGGCTTGGGTTTGCGGTCGTAGCTGTCCTTCCGGTAGCGCTCGATGGTGCCGTCTTCGTGGAAGGGACAGTGGTAGATGCGGTCGATGCGCGCGCCGCGAGACGCGAGTTCACCGTGCAGCCAGACGTGCAGGGCTTCCATCTGTTCCTCGGTGTAGAGGCCCCGGGCAATGCCTGACTGGTTGGTGACGATGAACACCCACCAGCCGCGTGCGTTGAACGCCCGTATCGTCTCAGGGGCGCCTTCGATCCATTCGAAATCCTCGACGCGGAAGACGTAATTGCGGTCGACGTTGATGACGCCGTCTCGGTCGAGGAAGAGGGCGGGTCGCGGCGGACCGGCGGCGGGCATGGGGGAGGCTCCCGGGGTGGTCCATCCGACAAAGTCCGAACCTGCGGCACGGGTCAAGCCGATAAGGTGTCGGCTCGATGGACGCGAGGCAGGGCAGGGGGCAGCCTTGCATCACGCCGGGCGCGCGAGGCCAGCCCGGGGATGCATCGGCCTCGCCCTCGGGCGGTGCGAGGACGGCCTCCATGGACGAGATTCTTCCGTATGTGTTCAATGCGTTTGGCGGCCTGGGTTTCACCTCCCTGATGTGCGCGATGATGGGAGGAACAGGTCTGGGAGGCGTTGGAAACACTGTTGTCGGCATTGCGGGCGGGCTGGGCGTCGGCGCCGCGGTTCAGGCTCTGGGCCTGCAGAACCTGTTCGGGCCCGATCACACGATCGCAAGCTATGCGCAGGACCTGCTCGAGGGCGCGCTGGGCGGATGCGTATTGGCCATGGTGATCGAGCTGATCAAGGGCAGGACGCACGCGTGAGCCTTACGCCGATTGCGGCGCGGCTTTGGGATCGACGCTTTCCTCAGGCACTGCTTCGCCGGCTGGATCAGCAGGCTGCTCTTCGACCTTTGGCACAGTGCGCAGGCCTTGCAGCAACGGCAGCAGGGCGAGAGCGCAAACAATGGCGGAGAGGGCGAAGGCGGCGCCGGGGAAATAGACAGGCGCGTTCTCGGCCGTGAAGTAGTGCAGCGTCTGGGTCAGCGTGAAGGGCGCAAAGATGCTGGCCAGCGCCTGCATGCTGGCGATGGCGCCCTGGAGTTCGCCCTGGGCGTTGCGCGGCACGCGCGTGGTCATGATCTGGTTCATCGCGGGGCCGAGAACGCCGCCGAGCGCGCCGAGCGGGATGATCGCAAACACCATCCAGCCCTGGGTCGCAGCGGCGTAGGCCGCGAAGGTCAGCGAGCCGAAGATGAAGCCGAACAGGGCGGCCCGGGTTCCTCCGACCTTCTTGATGATGCGGCCTGAGAACATCCCCTGAAAGATGGCCGACGAGACGCCGACAACCATCAGCGCCGTCCCGACCATGCCGGCTGTCCATGCGTAGCGCACTTCGGCGAAGTAGTTGAACGTCGAAGGGTAGACCATGTGCGCGAAATTGAAGAGGCCGAGCGCAACCAGGAACCAGGCAAGATAGGGGATCTTGCGGAAGTGCTTGAAGGCGCCGAAGGCGTTGGCGCGCGTCCAGTCGAACTTGCGGCGATGCTCGTGATTGAGCGATTCCGGCAGGACGAAAAGGCCATAGCAGAAGTTGATCGCGGCGAGGGCGGCGGCGGCGAAGAAAGGCAGGCGGGCGTCGAACTCGCCGAGCCAGCCGCCGAGCGCCGGGCCGAGCGTGAAGCCCAGGCCGAAGGCCGCGCCGAGCATGCCGAACGCCTGGCCGCGCTGGTGAGGCTCGGTAGTGTCGGAAATGTAGGCCGAGGCGGTGGAGTGCGTGGCGGCGGAAATACCCGAGAGGAATCTTCCGAGGAAGAGCAGCCAGATCGCGTGGGCGAGGCCCATGATCACGAAGTCGACGGCGAGCATGCCCATTGAGACAAGGAGCACCGGCCGGCGGCCGAACCTGTCGGACAGGTTTCCGAGCACGGGCTGCGCGAGGAAGTTCATGATGGCGTAGACCGTCGTGATGTAGCCGCCCCACGGGATGGCTTCGGCGATCATCGCCTTGAACGGGGCCTCGTTGCCCTGCTCCTTGAGCACGCGGGCGGCTTCGAGCGCGGCCTCGCCGTTGAGCATTTCGGCGATGAGCTCCGGCATCGACGGCATGATGACGGCGAAGGCCATCATGTCGATGAAGACGGTGACGATGATGAAGAGGAAGGCGTTCTTGCCGAGCCTGGAAGGGCCGGAAGACGGCGGGGAGGTTGCGGCGTTGGCCATGTCCGGCTCCAGGCTTCCAGCGGACCAGCGCGGATACGCTGGCAAGGCGTCGTCAGTCAATCGCGGTTCGCCGGCGAGTGATCTGCAGCAGTTGTACGAGGCCGGCGCGCCATTGCTCGCCTTGCCGCTGGTTGGTCATGGTCAGCGGGAAGCCGTGACGGTCGACATGCTCCTGCGGGACGCTGTCCCAGCCGCGATGCTCGACGGTGACGCGCGTTTCCTTACCCACAGGTTCGAAGCGGACTTCGACTTCTGTTGCGTGATCGGGTCCGAAGGTCGCGTGACGCCAGCCGACGACCAGATGCTTGCCCGGCGACCAGGTACGGACGGGACCGATCTCGAATGTCTTGCCGTTGGCCAGGCGTTCGATTAGGCGGCCGCCCTGTCCGGATGCGTCGGGCGGTTCGAAGGCCAGCGCGCCCGGATCGCGCGGCGTATGCCGAAAAAGGGCGCTATGGACCCACCAGTCGCCGATTTCTTCGGTGAAGACCTCGAATGCCCGGATCGGGGAGCAGGGCACGCGGATCGAGACGACGACCTTTGAGGCTCCCTTCGGCGAAGTCATTTCCGCTTCCGCTTTTCGACGTGTCGGCGAAAGGCGGCGAGCTGGGTTGACCAGCCTTCCTCGGCGCGGGCGAGCCAGTGCTTGAGTTCGGAGAGGCGGCCGGCGTTGAGAGCGTAGATGCGCACGCGCGAGTCGAACTCGGGATGCGTTTCGGCGACGAGGCCGGACGCCTTGAGCTCCTTGAGATGGCGGCTCATGGCGGGAGCAGGGAGATCAAGCAGTTCGGCAAGTTCGCCGGCGCGTCGCGGCGACTGGCCGAGCAGTTCGACGGCGCGGCGGCGGACAGGATCGGCCAGCGCTGCGAGCACGGCGTCGATGTCCGGTTTCGGCTTCGGGTGAGCGCTCATTCGGCGTGAGCCTTGAGCAGTTTCTTCGGCGCCGTGTTGCGCCAGGCCATCCAGAGCGCGCTCTTCGCCGTCTTCGCGTCGGCCTTTGCGAGGATGAGGTTGGTCCAGCCATGCTTGCCCCATCCGCCGGGTATGGGCTCGAACATCGATGGCTCGGCCTCGCAAAGAAGTTGCTGCTGGTCGCGCGTCAGCTTCAGCACCGCCTTGCCGTCGATACGGCCGGCTGTGGCGAAGATCTTTCCGGCGACACGAAAGTCGGGCGTGTCGAAGTGCGATGACTCTGCAGCCTCGGGTAGCGAAAGCGCAATTTTCTGGAAAGCGGCGGGCGTCATTTCAGTCTCGTTCTCACCCCGCCGGCCTCGTCGTGCTCGGCAAGCGTCATGACTTTCACTGTCTGGCCGAAAGTCCAGATGTGTCCTTCGGGATCACGGGCGCGATAGATGCGGTCGCCGTAGAACTGCAGCTCGGGCTCGGCGACGATTTCAGCGCCGGCTTGTCTTGCGCGCTCGCAGTGCTGGTCGATGTCCTCGGCCATCTGGATGCGCACGGTCTGTGTGCACTTGCGTCCGAGCGACGCGGGCGATCTGTGGTCTTCCGACCATTCCGCGCCGACCATGATGACGCCGTCGCCATAGCGCAGTTCGGAGTGAACCGGGTTTCCGGCCTCGTCCTCGATGATCATCTCGATCTCGAAGCCGAAGGCCTTCTGCAGCCAGTCGAGGGCTTTGCCAGGGTCCCGATAGCAGACAGCAGGGATGATGGCGGGACGCGAATCTGGATCATGCATGGCGCGGCGCCGGCAGCGACAGGTCCTGGAAGGCGGTGCGCGTCATTTGAAACGCGTCTTCACGCCGCCGGCCTTGTCCCATTCAGAGGGCTCCATGACCTGCACTGTCTGGCCGAAGGTCCAGATGTGGCCTTCCGGGTCCCGGGCGCGATAGGTGCGGTCGCCGTAGAACTGCGTGGCGGGCTCCTGCTGGATTTCCGCGCCGGCCTTGCGGGCGCGTTCGCAGTGCGCGTCGATGTTTTCGGTCATGTGCATGTGTACGGTCTGCGTGCATTTGCGGCCGATGGAAGCGGGCGACCTGGTGTTTTCATTCCACTCTGCGCCGACCATGATGATGCCGTCGGCGTAGCGCAGTTCGGAGTGGACCGGATTTCCGGCCTCGTCCTCGATGATCATCTCGATCTCGAAGCCGAAGGCCTTCTGCAGCCAGTCGAGGGCGGCGCGCGGGTCCTGATAGGACAGGGCGGGAATGATTGCGGGGCGATTTGCTGGCGCTGACATTGCATGCTCCCGTTAGTTCGTGATGGAAGGAATATTTATCAAATTATGAAACTATTGTCAAGCGACCTGACCAGCTTTCGTTCGGTTCCTCGCGCCCCTCTTTTCACCGCTCGTTCCGGCGAAAGCCGGGATCCAGGAAACCGGGCGAGGCTTGTGTTGGGCCTGGGCTGCAGCCTGAAGGCGGAACAAGGCTTGAGGTCCTCCCTGGGTCCCGGCTTTCGCCGGGATGAGCGGAGTTGGGGTGGTTGGTCATTCGGACATCTCGTTCGCAGACATGATCTCTCCTTCGCGCGCGAGAGGTTCGCCGCGTGTCGCTGTGGTCTCCTCCCTCCTTGATGAGGGAGCGGGGCGCGTGGGTCAGCGCCGTGGGTAGTTCCTGCGCCAGCTTGCGCTGGCTGATGCGCGTGTCTCACGCGCCCCGGGAGCGGCCGTTTTTCCCGGCTCGGGTACATTGGAGTTGTTGCGACTCACCAGGC
>DATBNA010000063.1:0-5013 GCA_036554545.1 Hyphomonadaceae bacterium | reverse complement strand
GAAGAACCGCATCCGCGTCCTGACCGGCGACAAGGTGCTGGTCGAGATGACGCCCTACGACCTGACCAAGGGGCGCATTACCTACCGCTTCAAGTGACGCTCGCCGGGAAGGCGCGCCTCGTGCTGGCCAGCGCCAGCCCGCGCCGCCTTGCTCTGCTTGAGCAGATCGGACTGAAGCCCGACCTGGTCGCGCCATCCGAGATCGACGAAACACCGCTGAGACAGGAACGGCCGCGCCAGCTCGCGCTGCGGCTCGCTATCGAGAAGGGCCGTGCGGCCAAAGCGACGTACAGCAGCGATTTCGTGCTCAGTGCCGACACAGTCGTTGCATGCGGCCGGCGAATCCTGCCGAAGGCGGAGACTGAGGACGATGCGCGCGCTTGCCTCGAACTGCTCTCCGGCCGGGCGCACGACGTGATCACCGGCGTCGCGGCTTTCGCGCCGGATGGCCGCGAAGCCTCGCGCGTCGTTGAGAGCCGCGTGACGTTCAAGCGTCTCTCGCACGAAGAGATGGAAGGGTATGTCGCCTGCGGCGAGTGGCGCGGTAAGGCAGGCGGCTACGGTATCCAGGGCGCCGCCGGCGCTCTGATCATCGACATATCCGGCTCATATTCCAGCATCGTCGGCCTGCCGCTCTACGAGACGACCTGTTTGCTCGAAGGCCTGGGCTTTCCCGTTGGACGCCGATGGAGTTCGCGAGCGTGAAGGCGACGCTGTGCATCGACGAGGCCGTCGGCGAACACCGCCGCGCGCTGCTCGATCCGTTCGGCAAGCCGTTCCGGCTGGAGATCGAGCGCTGGAGCGAGCGCGGCTCGCGTGCAAAGCTCGATGAAACCTGGTGGGGCAGGGTGACGGCGCGTATGCCTGGCGGCGGCTGGTTCGTGGACCTTGGTCTGGAGCAGCAGGGCGTCATTGAGCCCTCCAAAGCGCGCGCTATCGTTGAAGGCGCGATATTGCCTTTGCGTGTTAAGTCCGAGGCCTGGAGCGGCAAGGGCCCCGTGTTGAGCCTTGCCGACATGTCTCCCGGCGTTCCGCGACCTGACACGCCCGGGCGGCACGCCGCGCCGTCCGATGATCCCTTCCTGCGCGGAGTAGAGGTGATCGCCACGCTGAGGGAGCAACCGGCGCGATCCCAGGTAGAGGCCGCCATTGAGGAAGCCACACAGCGTGTGGCGCCGATCGACGGCGGCGGCGACCTCGCCATCGACACGGCTCGAGCGCTGACCGCAATCGACGTCGATGCCGGAAGCAGAACCGGCGCAGGGGACATGGATGCCTTCCGTCTCGACCTCAACCTGGCGGCTGCCGAGGAAGCAGCGCGCCAGATCAGCCTGCGCGGCATAGGCGGACTGGTCGCGATCGACTTTCTCGGCATGCAGCAGCGGCGGCATCAGAAGGACGTCGCTGCTGCGTTCCGCGGTGCACTGGCCGGGTGGCTCGGACGTTCAAGCCAGATTCTCGAGATATCGGAGCTGGGGGTTTGCGAAGCCGCTATCGCGAGAAGGGCGAGGCCGGTGAGGGATGCCATTCGAACCTCGCCGGAGGAGCGCGAAGCGCTCGATACGCTTCGGGAGCTTGAGAGCGCCGGCTGGGCTGCGCGAGGGTCGCGTATCCGGGCGCTGATATCGGCGGCGGCCAAAGCCTGGCTCGACGCGCGCCCAGACCTGACGAAGGCGCTCGACGACCGGATAGGCGCACGCTGGGCGGTCGAGGCCGAAGACAGGCCGCCGGGCAAATCGAAAGTGTGGAGTACGTCATGACCGCCGACCGCTGCCCGATCTGCGACAAGCCGGCGGAAGCCAAGTACGCGCCTTTCTGCTCGAAGCGGTGCGCCGATATCGACCTCTCACGGTGGCTCAAAGGCGGCTATGCCATTCCCGGCCGTCCGGCAGGCGAGGAGGACGAGGGCGAAGCCCAGAAAGACTCGAAAACGCCCTGAAAACCGCGTCAGAACAGGGCATGGACAGGCTAGGGCGGTTTCCCTATACATCCCGCCTCACCGCGCAGGCGGGTATGCCCAGGTAGCTCAGTTGGTAGAGCAGCGGATTGAAAATCCGCGTGTCGCTGGTTCAATTCCGGCCCTGGGCACCATCGCCTCCTGCTCAGGCCGGCAGAAGCCCGATCCGCTCGACCGTCCAGTAGGCGCCAACAAGCGCGATGATGATTGCCACCGGGACAAGGAACGCGCGCCGGTAGATATCACCCAGTCCGACCGACTTCAGCGCGTACTGGACGGCGAAGGCCAGGGCTGCCGCGATCGCCAGTACTGAAAGATGGCCCGCCTCGACGCCGATAGTGATGCCGGCGAGCCCAACCCACAGGTCTGCACTCTCAAGGTAGGCCTTCATCAGCGAGCCGAAGCCGAGACCGTGGAACAGGCCGAAGGCGAAGATCACTGGAAGCCGCCAGACATTCGCCTTGCTGAAGAAGATGGCTTCGACCGCGAGAACGGCGATGGAAAGAGCGATCATCGGCTCGACAATATTCGCCGGCGCTTCGACCACACCGGTGGCCGCGAGGCCCAGCGTGATGGTGTGGGCGACGGTAAACGTCGTGACCTGCAGCAGAAGCGAGACCCAGCCGCGCGCATTGAGGAACAGCGCAACCACGAACAGCATATGGTCAGGCCCATCCGGAATGATGTGCCGCAAACCGAACTCGATGAACGCGGCAAGATTTTCGAGCATGTCCCACGACTCCCCCCGCAAACTACCGGGCGACGCGGAGTGCACAACTGGTGAGCGTTCTTTTCACATGCGGCAAATTCTGAGGGCTGGCGCTCAATGCGGGCCGAGATGTCAATTGACGGCGCGCTTGTGGAGGTAGTTCCCGGGCAGGCCCATGCGCCGGCAGGCCTGGACCGGCGGTGTGCCGGCGACCGGCACGCGATCGAAAAATGCGCCGAGGCGGCGCAGCATCCGGCGTTCCCAGTCCTCAAGTCGCCACTCCTCGCCGAGCTTGATGCGTTCGCGAACCCAGTCGGGCAGCTGGGACACCGCTGCGCGCAGCATCATGTTCTGCAAAGGCCTGATGAAGATCGGCAAGGCCGGGGTCTTCTTCATGATGGCCAGGAATTCGTGGACGATGGGATGGTCTTCGAGCACTGGCCGCATGGCTTCGAACTGGCGGCGCTGTTCGGCAAGCGACTGCGGCGCGCCGGTCGCGCCGAAGAGCCGCGCGGCCGGGCCGCTTTCGGCATAGAAACGGTCGCGTTCCTCGTCACTGAAGGGGCGCACAAAGGCGGAATAGGCTTCCATGAACCCGAAGCTCGCAGTCGCCTGCACCCAGTCGAGCAAAACAGGATCGTTTGCGCGATAGGCGACGCCGGACGGCGTCTGTCCCGCCACGCGATCGTGCATGCGGTTGACCATCTGGATGATGCGGGTCGCCGTTTCGGCCGGAGCATAGATGGTGGCGTGCGTGACCGCCCCTGTGCGGCGCATCCGCGTGAGAGGATCAGTGGGAAAAATCGAATGACCCCACACGCCGGATCGCACGCGCGGCTCGGCGAGTTCCAGCAGCACGGCCGTAACGCCGCCGACAAACAGCGCGACGGGATTCTTGAACACCTGCCAAGAAAGGGAATCGGGCGAATAGAGAGCAGGCGCGCCCGGCGGCTTGAGGAAGTCCACCCGGGGCATCGCCTTCTTCGCAGACCCGGCAGGCGCAGCGGCCAATGTGCTCGAGGCGACCGGGTTTGCGGCGTCCTGCATTGTCGAGCCTCCTGTCAGTCCTCCGGAGTCACCCTACAGGCCCAGTCTTACAGAGACCCCTATCGATTTAGATAGGGTCTGTCCGGAAAGAATCTCTCGCATCTGTTGTACGACCTTACTGGGCAGGGCGCGATCAGCAGCTAAACTAGGCAACGGATAAACATAGAGGACGCCGGTATGGCCTACAGCGCAATCGAACTCGAGCGGGATGGCGACGTAGCGGTCATCCGGCTCAACGATCCGGCGACGTTGAACGCCGTGACGCTGAAGACGATCGATGAGATCGGCAGTGCGCTTGATGAAATCAGCGGTTCGGCGCGCGCAATGGTGCTCACGGGCGCCGGGCGCGCCTTCTGTTCGGGCGCCAACCTGTCGAGCGGCATGGGCGTGGGACAGCCAGAAGGCCCGCCGGACGCCGGTCGTGTGCTCGAGAGCCACATCAATCCGCTGATGCTGCGCCTGCGCGACCTGCCGTTTCCGTGGGTCGCGGCTGTGAAGGGCAGCGCGGCAGGCGTGGGCTGCTCTTTCGCGCTGGCGGCCGATCTTGTGGTTGCCGGCGAAGGCGCCTTCTTTCTTCAGGCGTTCGCGCGGATCGGCCTGGTGCCGGATGGCGGGTCAAGCTGGCTGCTGACGCGCGCTGTCGGACGTGCTCGGGCGATGGAGATGATGCTTCTGGGCGAGCGCATCCCGGCGCAGCGGGCGTTCGAATGGGGCATGGTCAATCGACTCGTGCCGGACGAGCAGGTGATGCCCGCGGCCATGGAGCTGGCGAAGGCGCTCGCGGCCGGCCCGACAAAGTCTCTGGCCCTGATCAGGCGCATGACCTGGTCGGCAAGCGATGCTTCCTTCGAAGATGCGATGGCGACCGAGCGCAACAATCAGCGCGAGGCAGGCCGCACGGCGGACCATCGCGAAGGCGTGGCGGCATTCATCGGCAAGCGTCCTGCGCGTTTCACCGGCGGCTGATCCTCGATCGCTCGCCTGGCTGCGCGCGATCCTGCCGACATAGCCGTGCGTCGCCACGAACTTGAGGGTGAGGGCATGCAGCTCGGCCGCGCGCTGCGCAAAGATTGCAGGCACGTCCAGAGCGTCATCAGGCGAGGCCCACACGACTGCCCCGATGACGCCGCCGGGGAGGTAGGCCGGCGCTATGATGGCGCTGTTCACTCCAAAACGTTCGGCTGGCTCCATTTCATTGAACACTTCGAGCGAGGCGTGCGGCCGCCATGTCTCAAGACGGTTGTGGTGGAAGTAGAAAGGCTCGGCGCACAACCGCACGGCATGCAGCACGCGTGAACGC
>DATBNA010000048.1:0-2426 GCA_036554545.1 Hyphomonadaceae bacterium | reverse complement strand
GCCGAGATTTCGGATCCGGTGAAGCGCGAAGCTGCGGAGCGCGCCCTCGCCTATATGGGCCTTGCGCCCGGCGAAAAACTGGAAGGCCTCAAGATCGATCGCGTCTTCATAGGCTCCTGCACCAACTCACGCATCGAGGATCTGCGCGCCGCGGCGGAGATCGCTAAGGGCAAGCATGTGGCGGCCGGCGTGCGCGCCATGGTCGTGCCCGGCTCGGGCCTCGTACGCGCGCAGGCTGAAGAAGAAGGCCTCGACAGGGTGTTCACTGACGCCGGCTTTGAATGGCGCGAGCCGGGGTGCTCGATGTGCCTCGGCATGAATCCGGACATCCTGAAGCCCGGCGAGCGCTGCGCCTCGACCTCGAACCGCAATTTCGAAGGACGTCAGGGTCGCGGCGGCCGCACGCACCTGATGAGTCCGGTGCTCGCCGCGAAAGCGGCGCTGGCCGGCGTTATCACCCAGTGATCCAGCTTCCCATCACCGGCGGGTGCCTGTGCAAGGCGGTGCGCTATGAGGCGCGGGCGGAGCCGATCGTGACGCGGCAGTGCTGGTGCAGGTTGTGCCAGTATGTCGGCGCGGGTTCATCGACCGTGAACGTTGCGTTCGAGACCAAGCATGTGACCATCACCGGCGAGCTGCGCCGCTTTGCTTCCATCGCGGATTCCGGGAACACGCTGCAGCGCGGCTTCTGCCCGACTTGCGGGACGCCCGTGACCAGTCAGGCGGAGGTCCGCCCTCACCTGATTTTCCTGCGCTCAGGCACGCTGGATGACCCGTCGATCGTGAGACCGGTCGTTAACATCTGGACGCGGCAGGCGCCGCATTGGGCGCATCTCGACCCGGATCTGCCTCAGGTCACGGGCCAGCCGCCGCCGGCTGCCTGACGCTGCCAAAACAGGCGTCGCGGGCCACGATTTATCGCTTCACATAAAACGCTGCGGCGGCACGTCGCGGAGGCGCAACGACCTCTCCCCTGCGACGAATTTACTTGTCTTAAAGCGCGCCATCATTCAGCCTGCTTTCCAAGGCTTCTCCGCCGGGGCAAGGGGACGTCTGGCCGGGATTCTGGATGAAGCGTCTTCTGCTCGTATTCCTGCTCGTTGTCGCCGCAGTGGTGATGGTCGCAGGACCCCACTTCCGTAAGGCTTTTGCCGCGACCCATGTCGAGCTGACAATCGGGCACGGCGAACTGCATCCTTCACAGCAGGCGTTGAACTTCCTTCTTTCCGCCCCGTCGCCGGATGCGACCACCAAGAAAATGAAGCTGTGGGCGACGTACTATCACATGCCCACGCTGCGCCCTTCCGCCTCCAACGTGACAGCGCGCCCGCTGCTCGGCCGCAATGGCAAGGCGATCTCCCCACCTCTCTCGCAGGCCGACTGGTGCGACGCTGCGATGCAGGGATCGGTGTGGGTGAAGAACGAGGAGGGCGAAGAGACGGCGTACATGTATGTCGACAGCCGCGGACCCGAGCAGATGGTCTGCGACAAATATTTCGGCGATCTCAACCTGCGCATCAAATCGGCAACGCGCCGCGCGCGGTTCGTGGCCTTCCACCATCCGCAGGCCTGCGATGTGCGTCCGATCCCGCTGATGGCGTTCCGCACCATCGCCGTTGATCCGGCCAGGATCAAATTCGGAACCGTCCTCTACGTGCCGGCCCTTCGCGGCCTGGGCTTCTGGAAGGACGGAGAGCTCTTCGCCCACGACGGCTACGTGGTCGCAAGCGACCGAGGCGGCGCCATCGAGGATAACCATATCGACATGTTCGTCGACGACGCGGCCGGAAACCCGTTTCCCAAAGTGGTACGGTCCAACCCGCGGCACACTTTCGAGGCCTTCGTGATTGACAAGAACGCGCCTGCCGCCAAGGCATTGCAGTCGGCAAGCGAAGTGGTTTGCGGCGACGTAAAGCCGGGCAGGAAATACCAGCCCAAGCCGAAAGCCGAGCCCAACAGCATCTAGGCGATAACCCTTCCGTAACTGCTCGTGCCTCTTCGCTATGGGCGTGAAGCAGCTCCTCGCCATATTGAGGCCCAGATCGGACGGCCTTTCCCCCGGACCATCGGCGGACCGAGCCGGCCCGACCCCTGACGGCTGCGCCTGCCACGAACCCGGGAACGACCCTGTGAGACGCTTCGCCTTCGCAGTCCTCCTTGGCCTTGCCGCCTGCGCCACAGCGTCCGCTCCCGGACGCGCGTCCAGCGTCCTGACCCCGCACGAGCAGGCGATGACCTTCCAGCTCGAAGCGCCGGCGCCGCAGACGCTGGGACCCGACCTGCAGCTTTGGGCGACGCACTATCACACGCCGGTTATCCGCCCGGCGGCGGAGACGATCTCGGCCGGCTTCCCCCTGCTCGACCGCGACGGGAAATTGATCTCGCCGCCCTTGCGCCACAAGGACTGGTGCGATGCGGCGCTGCAG
>DATBNA010000039.1:0-1657 GCA_036554545.1 Hyphomonadaceae bacterium | reverse complement strand
CAAGCTGCTGAGCGACACCTTCGTCGGCACGCCCGAGGTGAGGCGCTTCGAAGTCGCGAACGCCACCTTCTACAAGATTCATGCCAGCTGACAGGCGGTAGCGCCTGCACGTTCTCGAGGGCGGCCTTCGGGCCGCCCTTTCTCATGTGCAAACGCCGATGGCCGCCTGACACCTCCAAGATGATCATCTCTGCGCCTACCACGGAAGACAGGACACTGGCGAGCCCCACAAAGTGACCCTTTCGAAGGCCTCGGGGCTGACGCCACCGATGTGGCCGTGGAGTCGGGTCGTGCTTCATCACTAGGTAGCACTGCGTATTCCTCCCCCGGTCGCGCACGCCCCAGAATCTGTCCGGTTGAGCCGTGACTTCAGGAGAACCCACGTGAAACCGCGACACATCGCGCAGCTTGCGCTCACGACCCTGCTTGCACTGCCGCTCCAGGCGTGGTCCCACTGCGATTCGCTCGAGGGCCCCGTCGTCCGGGATGCCCGCGCGGCGCTCGCGAGCGGCGACGTCACGCCCGTGCTCAAGTGGGTGAGCAAGGACCGGGAACGGGAGATCGTCGAGACGTTCAGGCAGACTTTGGCGGTTCGATCGCTAGGCGACGACGCGAAGACGCTGGCGGATCGCCACTTCTTCGAGACGCTGGTGCGCATCCACCGCGCCGGCGAAGGCGAGGCGTTCACCGGCCTGAAGGCCGCCGGAGAGGTCGAGCCGGGCATCGCCGCGGCGGACGCAGCGCTGGCCGCGGGATCTACCGATGAGCTGGTGGAGCACCTGTCGGCCGCAGCCAGCGAGGGAATTCGCAGCCGGTTCTCGGCCGCGATGGAACGCCGCAAGAAAGCCCATGAAAGCGTCGATGCCGGACGCGCCTATGTCGAGGCCTACGTCGAATTCATCCATTTCGTCGAGAATCTCGACCGCCTGGCGACCCAGGGAGCGCCGCACGGACATCAGCCGGACGCGCCTTGAGGCGCCGGCCCCGTCAGGCGGCCGGCTTCGGCGCCTCGCGCAGCTGCATCACGCCCTTCATGATGAAGAAGATCGCCAGGCCGTGGAACGCGACCGACATCCAGTCCTCGAAGTACACGAAGATCAGGGCGTCGAATACGTAGACCGCAAGGCCGATGTAGAACGCCCAGGCCACGCCACGTTGCGCGACATAGCCGATGTAAGCGTAGAACGCGAGCGTCGCCACGATGAAGACGAGCGCCACCGTCATCTGGAAGAAGACGCTCGCAACGGTCGTCAGCCCCAGGCCGATGACGAAGCTGGTGTCGCTCTTCATGTAGAACAGCACCGTGTTGACGAGCGAGAGCCCCGCGATCCACCAGAACCAGCGTGCGGCGGAGACGACGACGGGATCGGAAGGAGTTTCAGCGTTCATGATTGCCTCGCTGGGTCATGACACGACCGGCGTCCAGCGCTTGCCGCGCCGGGAATTCCGGTCGCCGGCCGTTTCGCGATCGTAGGACATCGGCTGCTCCGGCGGCAGCCCCGCCGGCAGCGGATCGAGCGCGTGGATGTTGAGCACCGCAAGCTGTCGGCCGTCCTCTTCCGTGACCGCGCCCAGGTAACCGCCGCAGCGCCTGCAGAACACGAAGTCCGCGGTCTTGTGGCCAAAGCGGTAGCGCGCGAGCAGCGCGGGATCCTGC
>DATBNA010000020.1:0-5159 GCA_036554545.1 Hyphomonadaceae bacterium | reverse complement strand
GTTGACCAGCAGGGGGACAGGATGGCCGGCGACCGCCTCCTTCGGCAGCGCCAGCGCAATCCGGAAAGTCGGCGAGTCGGGCCCCTCCCCGATGCGCACGTCGATTTCTTCGAGCACGGCCTCGCCCAGATAGTTCGAATCGACAACGCGGCGTCTGACTTCAACGGCCTTCAGCTCCACCGGAACCGGCCCGTAGACATGCTTTTCGAAGGCCTCTCTCAGGATCGGCGCCCGGCGCGCTGTCCAGTCCTGCGCCGTAAGCACGGCCGGATCGCCTTGGAAGGCATCGAGCACCTTCGGTGAAGCCGCCTCCTGCGTAGTCAGGTTCGCGCTGGCTGTGTTGAGACCGAGAGGCGTGCAGGCGGCTAGGCCGAGGCACAAGGCCGCAAGAACGAGCTTGGGATCCATCGCGCCCCTTTTCCCCTTTGCCTATTGATAGCTTGATTCTATTCCGCAGCAGCCTTTGCAGAGCGCATCGCCGCCGCTTGGGCTTCTACGCGCTCGACAATCTTCTCGATCATTTCGTCGTTCGAAACCTTGTGACTCGGCCGGCCGGACACGTACATCATCCCGGCGTCCTTGCCGCCGCCGGTGAAGCCAAGGTCGGTCATCGCCGCCTCGCCCGGGCCATTGACCACGCAGCCAATGATGGAAAGCGAGATCGGCTCGGAAATATGGGCAAGACGCTGTTCCAGCTTCTCGACCGTCTTGATCACGTCGAAGCCCTGACGCGCGCAGCTCGGACACGCAATGATATTGACCCCGCGGGTCCTGAGGTTGAGCGACTTCAGGATATCGAAGCCGACCTTGATCTCTTCGACCGGATCCGCCGACAGAGACACGCGGATGGTGTCGCCGATGCCGGCCCAGAGCAGGCTGCCGATACCGATCGAGGATTTGACCGTGCCGGTGCGCAGGCCGCCCGCTTCGGTGACGCCGAGATGCAGCGGTGCGTCTGTCGCGTCCGCAAGCTGATGGTAGGCGGCGACAGTGAGGAATACGTCAGACGCCTTCACCGAAATCTTGTATTCGTGGAAGTCGTTGTCTTCGAGAATGCGTGCGTGATCCAGCGCACTCTCAACCATCGCTTCAGGACAAGGCTCGCCGTACTTCTCAAGCAGGTGTCTTTCGAGGCTGCCGCCATTGACACCGATGCGCATGGAACAGCCATGATCCTTCGCCGCCTGGATCACTTCCCTCACGCGCGCCGGCGATCCGATATTGCCCGGGTTGATGCGCAATACGGCGGCGCCGGCCTTTGCCGCTTCGATGCCGCGCTTGTAGTGGAAGTGGATGTCCGCAACGATCGGCACGTTCGCAGCGCGGCAGATCTCCGGCATCGCCGCAGTCGATTCTTCATCCGGGCACGAGACCCGCACAATATCCGCCCCCGCCTCTTCCAGGCGGCGTATCTGGTCAATGGTCGCCTTCGCGTCCTCGGTCGGCGTGTTGGTCATCGACTGCACGAGGATCGGCGCATCGCCGCCGACGTAAAGATTTCCGACACGGATCTTGCGCGACTTGCGCCGCGGGATCGCCCGCCAGGGTCTGATGGAATTGATGTCGCCGCTCATGGATGCGCCGTATATTCGCGGAGTCCGCTCAGGATTTGGCCCGTTCGCAGCCCCGCGTAAAGCCTCTCACAGCACCGCAGTATGCCGCGCAACAGGCGCAGTTTGACGGCAAAAGCCTGACAGACCGTGAGTTTTACTGGCTCGGCAACTGGTCAGGATAAGCGGCGAGCGCCGGATCCTGGGCAGGCGTTGCGATCGCGCCCGGCTGGGCCTGAGGCGGAGCGGTCGCCGGCGGCGCAGATGCGACAGGCGGCGCACTCGGCCGTGGACGAGGGCGCTGCGGAGCTGGATTGGTGGAAGCCGCAGGCGGGCGAGCCGTCGTGGCGCCGGACGGTTGACGGAATTCAGTCGTTGCTCCCGACGTCAGCGGACGCTGCGGTGTTGCGCCAATCGCCGCATCCGGCGTTGCCGATGTCGGCGATGTTTCGGCTGCAACTGCCGGATCAACCGGCGCTTCGACAATGGTCGGCGGACGCTGCGCGGCGACATCGACGCTCTGCGCGTTGACCGGTCCGGTCTCGGAAAGGAGGCCGAGCGAGCTGTCGCCCAGGCGCCATTCAAACGCGGAGCCATCGCCGGTCGAAACGGTCCAGCCTGAGCCAACGCGCGGAATGTAGGTTTCGCCTGGCTCGAAATAGCGATGCACAAATTTGGTGCCGTCCGAGGAGCGGACTTCAAGCAATTCACGTCTCAGCGCAACCACGCGAAGTTGCGGCGAACCTGTGGACGGCGTGGGCGCTGCAATGACGCCGATAGAAGGTTCGCCTTGCGAAATGGCGGGGCCGCCAGAGCTGGCGACCTGTGGCGTGTCCGGCGAGTTGTCGCCATTGGCGAAGAAGAAGTAGCCGGCGCCTGCAAGCAGCGCCACAATCAGGAAGCCGAACACCGGCACGGCGGCGGGCAGTTTCCGGCCCGTCGAAGGCGGCGCAATCGTCTGCTTCACCGGATCCTTGAGGATCGCACACTCGCGGAGATAGCGTTCGAGCGTTGTCTGTTCGTCGAGACCAAGATGGCGCGCGTAAGCCTTGATGTAACCCTTCGCGTAGACCGGCGCGCCGAGAAGGTTCGGCGTCATATCCTCGATCGCGCGGAGATGGCTGAGGTGGACGCGGATTTCCTTGGAGACCTGGTCGAGTGTGTAGCCGAGGTTCTCGCGCGTCGCCTTGATCACGGCGCCGATGCGCATGTTGGGCTGGTCGATCAGCGGGACAACAGGCTGCACAAAAGAGATATCGTCATTGCCGGTCACAACGCGAAGATGCGGTGCGTTGCGGCGCGCGCGCGCTTCTGAGTCGCTGTCGGAGGTTTCAACGTGCCCCGCTTCGGCGTCGCCGACGGCGGATACCGTCTGTTCGTCAGAGGGCGAACTCGGATTGGTTTCGTCTTTAGCCACGCCGCTCATACACTTGTCCGCAACGGAAGGGCAAACGTCCTGCTGGACATACCGTTCCGCCTTACGCCGCCCGCCCTAACAGATGATTACGAAATGTAGGTCTGAGGGGGTTCAGCCACAACCTAAATCTTCACGCCGAACTCCTGAGCGATACTTAACATTGCGTTACGTATCGACAGGTCTCCTGCTTCAAGTGCGGCCTGCACACGGGGCGCCAGCCTGGACACGTCGACCGACCTGACGAGGAGTTTGATCGGGGCGATCCTGGACGTTTGCATCGACAGCCGCCGGTAGCCCAGCGCAATTAAGGCCAGCGCCTCGAGCGGCTTCCCCCCTGCCTCACCGCAAACCGTGATCGGCAGTCCGGCCTCGTCCGCTCGTTGACGTATCTTCTGCAGCAATCGCATCGCGGGACGGCTGAGGATATCGTAGCGGCCCGTCAGCCGGGCATTGTCCCGATCTGCTGCAAAGAAGAACTGCATCAGGTCGTTGGTGCCGACCGACAGGAAGTCCGCCTTCCCCTTGAGCTGGTCGATGGAGAAGGCCAGCGACGGCGTTTCAACCATGGCGCCCACGTAAAGCTTGGCCGGCAGGTCGCGGCCGAACTTCACGGACCACTCCATTTCGCTATCGAGAAGACGCCGCGCCGCCTCGAATTCCTCAACCGTGGTCACCATCGGAAACATCAGCCGAAGCGTGCGATTTCGGGACGCCCGGATCAGGGCGCGAAGCTGGCGGCGGAAGAAATAGGGGTGGTCCAGCGCCATCCGCAGCGCCCGCCAGCCAAGAGCAGGGTTCTCTTCCCGCTCCCGCCGGCCCATGAAGGGCGCGATCTTGTCGCCACCGAGATCGATGGTCCGGAAGACGACCGGCCGGTCGCCCGCCCGCTCGATCACCGAGCGGTAGAAAGTCGACTGCTCTTCCAGCCCTGGCATGGTTTCCGAGGCCATGAACTGAAATTCGGTGCGGAACAGGCCGACGCCCTTGGCCCCGACCTCTTCCAGATGGTCCAGGTCGAAACTGAGGCCGGCATTGATCAGAAGGTCGACCTCAACGCCGTCCAGGCTGACCGCAGGCTTGTCGCGCAGGCGGGAAAGCTCGGCCTCACGCTGCTCGGACAGCGCCACGCGCGCCTGGAAGTTGGTGACAATCTCCTGGCTTGGCCGGATGTGAACCACCCCGGCCTCCCCATCGACCACCACGAGATCGCCATCCTCGGCCCGGGTGACCAGACCATCGAGCCCTCCAACTGCGGGCACACCCATCGCGCGCGCCACGAGGGCTGCATGTGAGCCGGCGCCGGCCTCTTCGAGCAGAATGCCGGCAAGATCCGCATCGCGGTATTCGAGCAGCTCTGCCGGGCCGATCCGGCTGGCGATCAGCACCGACCCGGCCGGCGCCGCGCGGCCGCCATGGTCATTGCCGTTCAGCAGACGCAGCAGGCGGTTCTCGAGATCTTCGAGATCGTGCAGCCGCTCGCGCAGCAGCGTGTCGCTGCGCGTGCTTTCGAGCCGCGCCCTGTGTTCGCGTCTCACGCGGTCGACGGCGGCCTCCGCCGAAAGACCGGTGCGCACCGCCTCCACCAACCGCGCTTCCCAGCTCGGGTCATGGGCGAACAGCCGGTAGGTCTCCAGCACGTCCCGGCTTTCTCCGAACAGGACCGGACCTGCCCGTGTCAGCATCGCATCGATTGAGGACCGCAGCGCCTCCAGCGCTTCGTTGAGCCGGCGCTCTTCCAGCTCCGCGTCGGCTGCAAACAGCCGGGCTGGCGGTACGACGGGGTCATAGAGAAACGCCCTGCCGCTGGCGAGACCCTCGTTCAGCCCTCGTCCGTGCAGTTCGACCGGCCGCGTCTGGCGCAGGCCGGCGCTGAGCTGATCCGCCGCCGCGGCGACAAGTTCGGCCAGCACCATGGCGATGGTCTGCAGCGCCTCGGCTTCTTCATCGTCATAGGCGCGCTCAGCTGTATTCTGGACAACCAGCACGCCCAGCACCCGTCCGCCGCGCAGGATCGGTACGCCGAGGAAGGAGTGGAACGGGTCCTCGCCTGTTTCCGGGCGGTAGGAGAAACGTGGGTGAGAAAACGCGTCTGTCAGCCTCAATGGCCGGGCGGTCGCCGACACAAGGCCGACCAGACCTTCATTTTCTTTTAGCTTGGTGCGGCCGACGGCCTCCGGCCTCAGGCCTTTCGT